>JADHOA010000325.1 GCA_016779185.1 Rubripirellula sp. | reverse complement strand
CGTCCACCGTACCATCCTCGACCTACAAATCCGACGGTCTGCTGTCGGTTCATCCAACGTCCTGTTGTGAAACGCACACCAGAGGTCATTCGAGTCATAATTCGGTCATCGCCCACTAATACCTCTTCCCGAGTTGCAGTCCCATCGGTGACTTCAGTAGAAAGTAACGTTGGCAACCGAACACCTCGACGCCACATCATTAAATATTCCACCCCGCCAAACCATGGGCTCTCATAGGAAACAGCGCTTCTTGATCCATGGGTTGCCCCCGAGGATAGATGATTGCGAAGAGATTGCATTACGCCTGCTCGCTGACTCGACAATGGGCCGATTGAGTCACAGCCAAGCATATCGCATTCAGCCTTGGACTGATCGCATCCAAAAATACCGCACCCGATCGAATCGCAGGCAACCGGACCGCAGGCGTCACAACCATCGCAAGTTGAATCATGCGATAACGCCTCTCCACCGCGATGTGACCGAAGCGGTAACGTTGCAAATCGAGTCAAACGATTAAGCGTGGAAGAGGATGAGGCAGACGACATCACTCCGGCTTCCGCGATGCCTCCATTTTCGCTAGACAATACCGCCGCGTTGGAGTTTGCAGAATCACTCTGATGGCCTACTTGCTCGATGGAATCTTCGCGAGACGAAAGCTCCCGACGCGAGCTTTCCTGGCGAATGTAAGAAGCCAAGCCTACCATCGAATTCTCTTGCTTTTGGGCAGATCTTTCGCCCGACAAATTGGAAACAGCACCATCCGAATCTTCCACAGCTACTTCCATCAATGGACGATTTAGATTCCCCTCTTCACCTGGTTTCAACAACTTTTTCGCTTGCTCATCATTGCTGATGACTGGCCTCGGCAGATGCCCATAGACAACTGCGGTGTTTTTGGGTTCACAACTCGAGAAATTAACCAGCAATCCAGTTGCTGTATTGGATTCCCGAGATGGCTTTACCATCGGTGCAGGCCTGAACTCGGGTGATGTATTTGCCTTCACAAGCGTTGCGGTACCATCCCCTGATACCACTATCGTCGGTGGCTGGTAGACAGAACGATCGGGAGTCTTTCCGGTTATTTGGCCAGTGACCGGCGAAATGGCAACGAGCGAAAGCGGAACCGCTACAACAACTGTCCACCATCGCAATCGGTATTTTTGCGGTTTTAGCAAATGCTTGAAGCTCATCAAAATCTTCCGTGAAACACCTGATTCCGTGAAACCAAATCGCGCAAGGGCGCGCTGTTGTTTCGTAAATCGGCTAATCCGACTGTAGGGATTGAGTGTTTTTGGCAAACTTTGACGATCACGCAGATATTTCTGCGAGTGCAAACCCCGACTAACTCACCAAGAAACCGTTGCTATTACGGCGTTTGCCCCATTGAGAAAATTGCCAAACAGCGCGACTCCGCAACTCCATCACGGAAAGCCAGCCACCGCCATGGCAATACGTATCGAGGCAGACAAGATGGCCTAGATCAAGCACCTCACCGTTGCGACTTGGTGTGTGCCCAACGATCACGGTTTTACCACTGTGGTGTGGCTGGGGAATTTCATCATGCAGATGTTGCCACCGTAATAGCTGCGGTGGTTGCTGTTCGAAAGGCAAAGCCGGATCGTACGAAGCGTGTGTGAGAAAGAAATCCTCCGTCTCAACAAAATCCTCTAGCGAATTGAGAAAATCCAAGTGCTTCGCAGGCAGAAAGTTATTGGCATTGGTCGCCCCGTAGCTGCGTAATGTCTCTTTACCGCCATAATCAAGCCATGGCTTGGGCTTCATTAAGCCTCCAAGGACGTTCAGCATCATCTGCTCGTGATTTCCACGAATTCCGATCCAATTGGTGGTTTTCGACAACTCAAGCAAAAGGTCAATGACGCCTCGAGAATCCTCACCGCGATCAATATAGTCCCCTAGGGTGATAAAAAGATCGCTTGAGGTTGGCTGCAGGTACTCAACAAGCCCCTCTAAGCCACGACAACATCCATGAATATCGCCGACAACGTAAATTGATCGAAATTGATCCGTACCTAAAATCAAAAGAACGTTCCTTCAGACCCACCGGCGAGCTAGGCTGCGCAAAGCCCCCCCCCCAAAGGGCTGTCCTGCTAAGCCTTCCTTGCGTGACACTATTAAAGGATACTCTCTGAAGTATCCAAGGCAAATCAAATTTGCAATCTAAATCTGCGTAGCGGTCGCTACCTAATGGGAATGAGCAGTTTAGAAATCTGAAACCATTGGGTACTGTTATTCGTTATTCACGTTCTAAACATTGCCAAAGTTCAACTTCCACTGCCAGCCGCTTCGGATACAAGTTGAAACATTGGTGGATGTGAGCGACACTATATAGATGAAATCGGGCAGTTTCCTTGCCGATTTCGTCGATGCTCCAATTCTACTGTCCCCAATCGTGGAACCACCATGTCGACAACGCCTCACTCGGATAACCTGAAGAACAGCTCATCAGATATCCTTGACGACGCTAATCAAAACTTGGCTGAGTTCGAAGATGAGTTAATCGAGGAAGAGTCTTTCCTCGAGAATAAAGAAACCACTGCTCTGATTGGAAGCATGTTGGTGCATCTCATCATCGTTCTCACACTCGCTCTCGTTCCTCTGAGAACTCCTTTTGACGAAGAGGCGGTGGTGATTGTTTCGCCGCCTCAGTACGAGCAAGAAAAGATCGAGGAAATCATTGACGATGTTACCTACAGCGATCTGCCACAGGTCAAAGTTGGAGCCAATAGCGTTGCAGATTCTGACATGGCGGAAGCCTCGGCCGAAATGTTCGCCGAAGTAGCCGAAATACCAAACCCTATTGATTTGGAACCCACCGATCTTGGCCAAATCATGGTCGACAAGATGTTTCAGCAGGCGGTCGCTCCGCTGGACAAGTTAACCAACCAGAAAGGTAAAGTCGGCCAAGGCACACAAGGTGCTTCCGGAGCTGTGGATCGCATCACATTTGAGATCCTAAAAATGCTTGAGGAGCGTCCCACCATGGTGGTTTGGCTATTCGATCAAAGCGGGTCTCTTCATCGTCAACGCACCGAGATTCGAGACCGGTTTGATCGCATCTACAACGAACTTGGGATCGCAGAAGAGAGCGGCGCAAAAGGTTTCCGACAAAACACTAACGAGATTCCTTTGCTGACTTCTATCGTCGGATTTGGAAGCGGCGTGAATCTGTTTACCGAAGAACCGACCGCTGACCTTGCTGAAATCAAATCGATTGTCGACAACATCGAAGTCGATTCGTCGGGTGAGGAAAAAGTTTTCTCAGCGATTGCATCCGCAGCCGACAAGTACAAAAGCCTGCGAAGAAATCGCTCAAGTCGAGGACCGCAGCGGAATCTGCTTTTTGTGGTTGTAACCGATGAGCGTGGTGATGATCCCAACATGCTCGAGTCAGCGGTGGATGAGTGCAGAAAATGGGGTATCCCCGTCTACGTCATTGGGGTACCAGCACCGTTTGGACGTGAACACTCACTCGTCAAATATGTCGACCCTGATCCGCAATTCGATCAGTCTCCACAATGGGCTCAAGTCGATCAGGGACCTGAAACATTCCTTCCTGAACGTGTACAAGTTGGGTTCACAGGTAACTTTGAGCAAGAGCCAGTCATTGACAGTGGATTTGGTCCCTATGCATTAACTCGCCTCTGCTATGAGACCGGTGGTATCTACTTTACCGTTCACCCAAATCGAAATGTTAGTCGTCAAGTTAATCGAGGTGAAATTGACGAGTACGCTTCGGACATGAAGTATTTCTTTGACCCGAATGCGATGAGTCGCTATCGGCCTGATTATCTGTCACCGGAAGATTACGTTTCGATGGTGAAATCGAGTCCTCTTCGGACCGCTCTCGTGAATGCGGCACAAATGAAGCCCGCAACTGGCCTTACCCGCCCGACCACAAGGTTTGTTAAACGGGGTGAAGCTCAACTTGTTGGTGAACTCACTGCTGCGCAACAAGACGCCGCTAAACTGGAACCAACTCTTATTCGAATGGCAGACATTCTTGAGCCAGGAATGGCTGTTAGAGATGAAGAAGAAAGCCCTCGTTGGAAGGCAGGGTTTGATTTAGCGATCGGGCGTGTTCTTGCACAAAAAGTCCGCACAGAAACCTATAACGCAATGCTTGCTAAGGCAAAACGCGGTATGAATTTCGAGGATGAAAACAGCAACACTTGGGTATTAGTTCCAAGTGATGAAATCTCTGTTGGCAGTAAATGGGTGAGTGAAGCAAAACGAGCCCGAGATCTCCTACAGGGAGTTGTTGACCAACATGCCGGGACGCCATGGGCACTCCTCGCAAAGCAAGAACTAGATGTTTCTATCGGCTGGGAGTGGAAAGAGGAACAAACCGACCTGGATCCTCCCGCTCCGAATCGCCCAGGAAACAACAATAACAACAACAATCCACGCCCACCCGCTGACGATCAGGCTCGAATGCTGAACAAACCACAGAAGCGTCCAATCCCTAAGCTTTAGTCCTGTTTCGGTGCAGCCCCTTTGCTGTACTGGCGACAGCCGTCCGAACAAGAAGTTGAAGCAGATGATCTTGAGACGCTAATCCATCTTTGGAGTGAGCAACCCAAGGTAGGGCAGGGTTTGATGACGCTTCCGCCGGCAATTAGCCCATCAGACTGCCGAATCTACTTGATCGGCCTGCGATTCATCGGGCAGCCCATCGGGCGTGCGTCAAAGTGAATCAAACAGTGACTGGCAGTGCCGAATGACACCGCAGCCACAGAATGCTTGGCGTTTCAGTAGGCCAAGCATTCGAAAAAGTGATCTCAGACGAGTGGTATCACGCCGTTTAATTTCGCTGGCATCAATACAAATCACATGATGCCGCAATCACTCTCATTCACTTTCCGCTTCGGATCCTGAATCAGATGATTCGTCCGTTGGTGCAGAATCCGACGCAGGCTCGACTTGGCCCGCTTCTGCGGTGTGGTCCTGCTCTTGTTGGTCATCATCTTCTTCCGGTGGAACCCGGACGACCGCAACAAGCTGATCGCCTTGATCGACATTCATGATGCGAACACCTTGAGTGTTTCGACCAATAACGCTGATGTCGGCAGCTTTGATTCGCTGAATCTTACCTTTCCCGGTCATCATGAAGATTTCATCTTCGTCGGTGACTCGGGCAATTCCAATCACTTCGCCGTTTCGCTCACTCGTGCGAATATCGCGAAGACCTTTGCCACCTCTCTTCTGCGTACGATAGCGAGCACTTGACCCAATCTCTTCGTCCGAATCTTCGGCTTCAGCACCATCAAGTATGGCATTCGGACCAAAAGACGTCCGCTTGCCGTACCCATTCTCACAAACGGTCAG
>JADHOA010000324.1 GCA_016779185.1 Rubripirellula sp. | reverse complement strand
GGTCGTTCGGTAGATCGCGACCTGCGCTGCAGAGCGACCTGAAACTTTCGCAACAGAGCGACTTGATGAACAGGTGTTTGAAGCAATCGTGATCCGTTTTCTATCCGGTTCAAAATACATCACTGGCCTCCCTGTCAGCATTCCAGTCCTTACCATCCCATTGACTGGCTGTGTCGTCACCGGCATCCCACCCAGCGATCTGATTCGTCAGGATATTGAGACCTGGAGCTGTCTGGAGATTGAGACCCTTAGACGGAAGAGTTTGCAACTTGCGAATCTGCTCGGGGATCCCTAAACGAGCCGAACTCGCGTGACGATCTGCATGATCATCGGTCGCGAGAAGCTCCTGCATTGGATTAAGTATTTGATGCGTCGCGGAGAAAGAGCGGACCTGTGATCCTTCGAGTTGTTCTTTCTCTTGCGGCTGCAAACCCTCCGCACCGGACAGAGTTTCCCACGCTTGAATCTCTAACCGCAAAATCGACTCGGTTCCATACCTTAGATCGAGCACCAAAGGCCGCTGCCACGCCTTGCTTTGCGGCGATTCCAGCTTCGCAGTCGCGTCTGCTGGTGGGTATTCGAACCACACCTCGAGAGGATCAAGATCACGGTCCGCGAATACCTCCATTGCCTCGAGTTGCCGTGTTTGGGGATGGGTTAACCACCGGAGTTCTAATTCGCCGTCGTTCCCGACCAAGCAATCGCGAAGTGGCCGACTACCTCCCAGTGGCATCGAACCTAAATAAAAGGTTTCGCCAAATTTCTGGGGTCCTTGGGTGAGGAATCTTCGCAAGCCGTCAATCGCAGCTAGCACCGCCGCGGCCGATCGATTGTTGATCACGTCGTATAGATCTGAGCGGTTTTGGAACTCAGTCACCGTGTCGCCAAGTTTCCAGATCATGCCCTCGTCCGAGATGACACATTGGAAGGGAACAGGGGGATCCGTTTGCGTTTGACCACGGATCACCCAACTCGCTTCTTCCGTTCCGGACAACGCTGGTGATTGTTTCTCTAGAGCGTCAAAGAGCAATTGTTGTTGCTGCTGGTTAAAGAAATAATTTGCATATCCCTTTCGCTCGATTAATTGCGCCGTCACCGATTTCGGAATCTTTTTTTCGGCCACTTTCAGTGTGGGCATTTTTGGAGCGGGACCTTCGCCGCCTTCGGCTTCCCTCATTTTTTCCAGTCCTCCCGGCAGATTCGGTTGGTCCGACTCGTCCGATGGCTGGGATTCGTCTTGCGATTCTGTCGGTTTCGGTTGGGGTCTGGGCGGTGGTGGAGGAAGGGCGGCCGACATCTTCTGGAGTAGCTCATCTTCTTGATGGACACTCATTAGGCGAACAAGGGTTTCATTCGACTGACCGTTGAGGCGATAGTTCACGCGTACTCGCCAGCCGCTTGGCAGAGTTGCCAAGACCTTTTGCACTTCGTTGGCGTTCTGAACCGTACGCCCGTCAATCTCAAGGATCTCTGCTCCGTAGCGTAGGCCGCGACGGTAGGCATCACTGGATTGCAAAACATTGCTTACCCTTGCGCCACCATCAGGATCCGTCGAAACCGTGGCTCCGAGAGTCGCGTGATCCACAATACGTCCGCTGCGAAGTGAGCCAAGAAAGTTTTTGGCTTGCTGAATTGAGATGGCATAGCCGACACCGACGTTCACTCTGCCTCGCTTTTCAAAGGAAGCTCGCCCGACGATTCCTAATAACTTTCCGTCGGAATCGTAGAGTGGACCGCCCGAGTTTCCCGGGTTGATGGAGGCATCGGTTTGCAAGCAGTCGCCATACTCTAAGAGCGTCCCCGAGGGATACTGGTAACGCCCCACGCCGCTCAGGATCCCCCATGTCACGGTGGGTTGTAGATTGGACGCAAGCAGAAACGGGTTTCCGATCACCATGCACCAGTCGCCGACACGTGCCAAGCGACTGTCCCCCAGTTGTGCGTAGGGAAAGTCGTCTCTCCCAAGCAGACGAATCAACGCCAAATCGCCCACAGGATCAATTCCAACAATGACAGCATCATAGATCTGACCATCACTGAGTCCGCACCTCATGAACGAACCAGCAGGGCTGGAAACATGAAAGTTGGTGAGGGCAAAGCCATCAGGGGAAATCAAGACGCCACTACCGCCGCCTCCCCCACCTGGGACGAACACGCTAACCGCAGAAGGTTTGGCTCGCTCGATCGCACTGACTCGCTGTGCCTCGGCCTCCATAAGAATGGGGGCGAGTGCGATTTGATTGTCTTCACCATGCAAGCTAGAGGCAGTCGGATCGCATGCGAATGCAAACCCCACGATCAGACAAGCGACCCACCGAACGCATTCAAGCAGCCTTGCTCGCTTTTCACGATTTTTTCCCGATTTTAAGGGATCTTGCTCTGCGCCGGAAAAGCATTCCTCTGCGCCGCAGGAGCATTGGATGTCTTGGGTCGTCACTTGATTAACCTTGGTCGATGCACTTGAACCGTATCACCTACTTCTCCGTCGCCACCATCATCTACGCGAATCACCACTCTTCTTGCATTTTCCAGTGGAATTTCAAATCCACTGGGTTGTTGATCGGAAACCATTTGGTTCCATTTCTCAACGCCATCCAACTCCACTCGAACTGTGACTCGGCCACCGGATTTTGCATCCGGATGACGCTCGACGGATCCAACGAATCTCGAAAATCCTTGATCCACCCGGTATTCGATACTGGCACCGCTGTGCATTACCAAATCATTTTCATTGATTGTCGATGCTGAGAAAAAGGAATCGAGCAGGGTCGATGGAACGCCTGTTTGAATCGCCGCGTCGAAGGTTGATGCGGCAGGTGTTACCCCCGCCAGCAAGACCATTCCCGAGGACCAACGAATCAATGAGACTTGGTTCAGTTTGATCCGATGCGTTCGGTTGGCCCCAAGATCCACACGGATGCTTCCGTCTTCCAAGTCGGCCTGCATTCCTGTCGCTCTCCACTCGGATCCATACTGGTCCAGAACAACGATTTGAGAAGCGGTTGTCGCGGGATTGGAGTTTGCAAAAATCACTCCCTCTAAACGTTCAATCGGCGCATCAATCGGGGTTCCCTCAAGGTCAAAAGCCACGGTTTTGGGATTCAATCCCTTAATCAGGCCTTGCTGTGGATCCAGTCGTTCGCCTTCACGGCGAATCACTAAAAGGTCTGATCGCTGATCCTGCTCGAGCCATCCGAGCCACTGCGAATCCGTTTCGGTTGATCCACGTCGAAAACGGATCGATCTCAATTGATTCATTGGGATCGTGATCAGGTCTTGGTCGCGAGGTTGGATTTTTAATTGCTCATTTTCGCTCACAACCGATTCGGCAGTAATCTTGGATCCACCGGTCAGTTGCACCATCCAAGCGGGGCCAGATTCTTGCGAAGAGCCGGTTGGTTCAAGACTCGCCAGTTCTTCAAACGCAAAAGTACGCTCTTTCGATCCTACTTCCATGACCAAGGTTGAGTCTTGGATGCTGAGCAATTTTCCCTCAACACGCTCGCCTTCGTTTGTCTGTACTGCCACCGGGATCACTGCCAGCAAAATCAAGCTTACAAGTGATTTAAAACCGATGAATGACGAGAAAATAAATCCCGAGAAACTAACCATCGACAAGGTGCAACCTCCTGAATGTCGTTAATGGATTCTCCATGATCGTCAAATCACCCATCACCAAACCACCTGTCGTTGGCATCAACAAGGGGCGAACGCAACGTGAAAGACTGGCCCAGGTGTCATTTTACCACCATCCGCAAAGCTCAATCGGCGTTCGTCCGAGGGGGAGCGAAGCGACGCTTGCTACCACACATCATAGCAGGCAACCAACGCTCTGATACACGCTCGTGGGTGATTGCCGGTGATACCGGTTTGGTTAGCGAGCCGAATGCTCAGGCTTTTCCGCCAAGTGGCCTGTGCGGCTAGTTCTGTCAGGCCAGAGCCATTTGGTATGGGTTGACTAGGTGTCAAACGTCTGGCTTTACAATTTTGGTGCAATAGGTTGCTTTGGACCTATAGGATGCTTTGGACCTTTAGGTTGCAGCGAGCTGATTGAATCAGCTTCGGCGGGTGGTCAGATAGGTGTAGTCGGCTAAAGATCGTTCGTAAAAAGAGACGGTTTCCCCCGCCTGCTGGTGATTGATCTGTCCAGATTGCACCGCATCCTCGACCGCATCCTGCAGCTTGTCCACAAGTTCTCGCCCTTCGTACTGAACATACTCAAGGACTTCACGAACGCTGTCTCCTTTCACAATCGTTTGCACTTTAGGCACGCCGTTTTTGACATCGACGTGAACCGCATGGGTGTCCCCAAAGAGATTGTGAAGATCGCCGAGGATCTCTTGGTAAGCTCCGACCATAAAGACGGCTAGCAAGTATGGTTCGCCTTTCTTGCAGGGATGCAGCATCAAAGTCCGACAACGTTGTCCTCCGCTGATGAACGCTTCGACCTTTCCATCGCTGTCGCAGGTGATGTCACCAAGCACCGCATGGCGGCTTGGTTCCTCGTTGAGACGGTGAATAGGCATCACCGGGAAGAGTTGATCAATGGCCCAAGAGTCTGGCATGGACTGAAAGAGTGAGAAATTGGCAAAGTAGATGTCCGAAAGCATTCGATCAAGGCTTCGGATGTCTTCCGATTCTTCCCCGATCGCCGACGCCATTTCTCGGATGCGATGACAGATGGCGAAATACAAGTTCTCGGCGGCAACACGTTGTTCGAGCGGTAAGTAACCACCGCTGAAAAGATTCATGCAAAGATCCAAAGCCACCTGTGCATCGTGGAACGTTTCCCGAAGATTGCTCGGTTCCAGATTTTCGTAGAACATACGCAGGTCGTGAACCGGTTGCTCGTATTCCTCAGGCAGATCCGACGGCAAGTTTTCGACACCGCCTTGTGAAGTCACTCCGAGTGTCTCCATGACTAGGACGCTGTGATGCGCTGCAACAGCCCGTCCACTTTCAGAGACCAATTGGGGATGGGGGACCTCTGCCTCATCGCAGACGGTACCGACGTGATAAACCACGTCATTTGCATACTCCTGAACCGTATAATTCATGCTCGATTCGGTATCGGAACGTGAACCGTCGTAATCGACCCCAAGACCACCTCCAACGTCCATGTAGCGAAGCCCTGCACCGCGTCGGTATAGGTCGACATAGATTCGAGAAGCTTCCAAGATGGCCGACTTGAGTTGCCGAATGTTCCCAATTTGGCTTCCAACATGGAAATGTAAAAGCTGAAAGCAGTCACCCATTCCACGATCAATCAATCGATCAAGCTGGGTCAGCATCTCGGCAACGGTTAGCCCAAATTTACTTCTGTATCCGCCGCTTGCTTGCCAGCGTCCCGA
>JADHOA010000020.1 GCA_016779185.1 Rubripirellula sp. | reverse complement strand
AGATTGAAAAGAGTACATCCGGAGGGATTCGAACCCCCAACCCTCGGTTCCGAAGACCGATGCTCTATCCAGTTGAGCTACGGATGCGTTCCTCGAATTCTAATAGTCTTTTGCGGATTGTCCACGGGTAGATCGCTGCTAGAACGCACGTTCGCACGAAGTTTTAAGTGTTACAAACCATTTTTATCTCCTAAACTGCCCGCAAAATTCCTATCTGTCATCGAGATTCGTTTTGGGCCGAAACGACCCTCGACGCTTCGCCTAGATTAACAGATTGTTCGTTGTGCAAATGATTTCACAAGAAGTTGTGGTTCGGTCGATCCCGCGTGCTAAAATTAAGTGCTCCGTTCGCTGTCGATCGACATCTATATCACTGCAGCTCGTCAATCTTTTGCACCTCCACCAACCGCAAAGTCTGGGCTGAAGGTTCTGCAATTGTGACTGCAGGTTGATTATCGATTAAGGTTAGATACTTGGGTCTCACTTATTTCAAACGCTTTCGCATGGACTTCGATCTCGTTCATCGATCTATTGCAGATACTCCATTGCCAACGGGTTTTGAAATGATTCCGTTTTCTTCGGAATTAGTTGGCGAGCATGCGGTCGCGAAATACGAAAGCTTTCGCAACGAGATGGACGTTAATGTCTTTCCTTGTTTGGGTCGTCGTGATGGTTGCCTGAGGCTGATGCGCGAAATTTCGTCTCGCAATAACTTTGTTCCTGGTGCTACATGGCTTTGCCGCTACCGCGCCCCTGATGGCGGTTCTCCTGTTCCGGTAGGCACAATCCAAGGATTAGAAGTGGACGGATGGGGAGCGATTCAGAACCTTGGGATCGCACCTTCTTATCGAGGTCGTGGACTCGGATCCTCACTTCTTCATCATGCCGCCAAAGGCTTTAGAAATATCGGCTTGAAACGTATGCATCTTGAAGTCACCACCGACAATACTGCCGCGATTCGATTGTATGAGCGGGTGGGTTTCAAAAAGGCCGAAGTGGTTTACAAAGCGACGGAAGTTGCTGGAGCTTAGTTTTCTAAAAAGACCCCATCAGACTTCGCCAGTCGTTATAAAATCTTGGTCTACATCCACTTATCCATTGTCGATCAGAACACCACTGGTCACCTCATCGATCAGGCTAAATGATGACAGCAGATGATCCGAGCAACTCAAATCCTGAACTGCAAAATCAAGAACCGCTCGCCGATACAGGGCCGCTCAGACATCTCGATGATTGGGAAGACGATCTCAAACTTCGATATCCAAAACCCAAGTCCGAAAAGTTTTTTTCGCAATCCGGCGATCCCGCACCTCACAACTCTTTAACTCAGACGACGGGCGAAAAGGCTTGCGGTGTCGATCAGTCAAAGCCCCGCGATTCTTTTCGCGACTATGCGGCCGAAGCCCGCTCGTCGGTCAAAGAATTCTATCGTCTTAATCACACCTTCCAAACATACGATTTTGTTGTATCGAAGCGAACAGAGTATCTAAAGCTCGATCACAGGAAGATGGGCATTTGGGAAGCGATGGAATTTCTCAACACGCTCGTCGATGACAGTGACCCAGATACCGATTTATCACAAATTGAACATTTGCTTCAGACCGCGGAATCCATTCGCAAAGATGGACATCCAGATTGGTTCGTTTTAACCGGTCTCATTCACGACCTCGGAAAGATTCTGTGCTTGATGGGTGAACCACAATGGGCGGTGGTTGGCGACACATTCCCTGTGGGTTGCCGTTACGCCGAAGGTATCGTCTACCATGAATTTTTCAAAGAAAACCCTGACTGGAATCATCCCATTTATTCTAAGCCTCTGGGAATCTATGACGAGAAGATTGGCCTCGACCGAATCATCATGTCATGGGGACACGACGAATACCTGTATCACGTGGTGAGAGATTACTTACCGCTCGAATCTCTGTACATGATTCGATACCACTCGTTCTATGCAGCTCACCGAGAGAACGAATATCGATATTTTTTCAACGAGCAAGATCATCAACTATTCGATTGGGTCTGTCGTTTCAACGAATACGATCTCTATTCAAAAAGCGACGAGCGACCAGACGTCAAGCAACTTCAACCCTATTATCAATCACTGATCGAACAGTATTTCCCCGCGAGCATCGCGTGGTAGTCAATATCATCCCAAGAGTCATCTCTTACTAATCGTCTTGGCGTGGTTCGCCTCGCTGCTTTTTCCGATACTCCTCCCGCTGGGAGGCGTAATCATCAGCGTTAGGTATCTCTGTCTCTTCTAGTGAGCAAGACTGCTCCATGAGCCGACGCAGGAAAGGCCGACACCAACCACAACCGGTTCCGGCTCCATAGCATTCCGAAAGTTGACTTGCATACTTCGGTCGATTGACGCGAATGTATTGCATCACCTTACGACGTGATACGTGAAAACAAAGACATAATTCCTGATCGTCATTCACAAAACTACTCCCGCAACTAGGCTGCACCGTCAGTGATCAGCCAAGACGCTATGCGGCAGGCATCGAGATAGTCACCGATATCAAGCGTTTCTTGTGCGGTATGAATATTTCGTTGTCCGCACCCTAATGTGATGGCCGAAATACCGTGAAGGAATAGCCAATTCGCATCAAGTCCACCGTTGGAAATCTCTTGAAATGGTTCGCGTCCGACAAGACGTACTGCTTCGGACGCTTTCTCAATCGAAGGATGATCATTGGGCAAACGGAATGACTCGTAATCCACGTGTGACTCAAATTCCATTCCACCGCACACGCCCTCATCATTGGCAACCTGCTCGGTCGCCCTTTGAAAGGCTTCTCGGATCGCCGTCACAATACGCGTCCGCATCTCTGGATCATGACTTCTCGCTTCGGCCGCTAAAGTGGCCTCAGGCGTGATCACATTTGTAGCGTCACCGGCTTGGATGATTCCAACATTTGACGTACCAAACTTCCCATCTTTCTCGACACGTCCCAACCAACCATTTTGGTCTAAGTCCGCAATCGCTCGAGCAGCCATCACAATCGTGCTTGCGCCTTTTTCGGGTGCAACGCCAGCATGAGCGGGAACACCGGTAAGACGAATCTTGATACGCTCGCCACCAATCGCACCGGTCGTCAACTTTTCAACGGTACCACCATCAAAATTGAAGGCGCGATCAACCGACCCAACCTTCTCAACATCAAGATGTCTAGCACCCTCAAGTCCAACTTCCTCTTGAATCAAAAAGGTGATTACCGCAGGAGGAAAATTTTGGTCGCCTCGCTTGAGTCGCTCAACCACTGCCGTGAGTATTGCAGCGCAACCGGCGCGATCATCCGCACCCAAACCTGTCGCCGCTGCGCTTCGAACACAATCCCCATCGATCACCGGCTCACTTCCAAGACAAATCGGAACGGTATCCATGTGAGCTGACAGCAACGTTCGAGGCCCCTGACCGTTTCCGGGAAGGCTCACAATTAGGTTACCACAATCACCTGAACGACGAGTTCGCTCTCCCGCTCCGTCGTAAGCAATCTGAGATGGGTCTGCGCCAGCCTCTATCAACTGACGCTCGATTTCGGCGGCCACCAATGCCTCATTTCCGCTACTACCGCGTATTGCCGTCAGCGTAATGAACCGATTCAGTGACGATTGTGTCTCTACTTCAGACTTATTCATTGGTAAACTCAGAGAAAAGAAAGGATTCCGCTGTTACATGGTATCGTACGCAACCATCCACTCGGTTGGCGACACCCCTGCGCGTATTCTTCATTGTCCGTCCACCTATTAGACGTCTTCAGCCTTGAATCTTCCAACGATTAATCCATCACCGTCGACGGCAAAAGTACCCACGACTCCCTCAAAAAAACATCTGCTTGACCTTTCAGCTGAAGAAATCGGCGACTGGCTGGCCGAGAGAGGACACCCAAAATTTCGCGGCGGCCAGATTCTTCATTGGGTTTATCAGCGGCGCGTCCGTTGCTTTGACGAAATGAGCGATCTCCCTAAATCACTCAGAGAAGAACTAGAAAGTTGTTTTCAGATTTATGTGACGCAATCCGACGCCACGGTGACTTCGCCAGATGGCACAGACAAACTTCTGGTAAGACTTCCTGATGGCGGCGAGGTCGAATGCGTTCTTCTTCGTGATGGTACCCGACGAAGTATTTGCGTCAGTAGCCAAGTTGGCTGTGCCATGGGTTGTGTCTTTTGCGCCAGTGGACTCGATGGTGTGGACCGAAATTTAACCAAGGGTGAAATTCTCGAGCAAATGCTCCTGCTACAGGATCGCCTACCCGAAGACGAACGACTCAGTCACATTGTCATGATGGGAATGGGTGAACCTTTGGCTAATTTAGACCGAGTGCTAGGTGCATTGTCGGTTGCAAAAGACGAAAAAGGATTGGGAATCAGCCCTCGAAGAATCACGATCAGCACCGTTGGTCTTCCCCCCGCAATCGATCGGCTCAAAGACGCAAAAGTACCTTATAACCTCGCGGTAAGCCTTCATGCGCCCAACGACGCGCTGCGTAGCGAATTGGTGCCGGTCAATAAAAAAATTGGTATCAATGCGGTGCTGGATGCAGCAGACCGATACTTTGAATCGAGTGGAAGACGACTTACATTCGAATACGTCTTGCTAGGCGGCGTTAACGATTCTGAGGACGAAGCGAAGCAATTGGTCAGCTTATTGAGAAAACGTAACGTGATGTTAAACGTAATCCCTTACAACCCGGTGTCAGGTTTACCGTATGTTACACCTACCAAAAAATCGATCGCTGAATTTCGTCAAACACTCGAACGTGGTGGAGTGAACGTAAAATTTAGGCAGCGTAAAGGTAGTGAAATTGACGCTGCATGCGGACAACTTCGTCGCAATCGGGGTAAACAGGTTTCATCGCCCTAATCAAACTTTGAACGGCTAGTTCGCCTGTCCATTGCTGATCGATTTATCGCTGTGAATACTTTTTCAAGTATTTTTCGTTTAACATTTTATGTCGACTACCTAGATCAACTTTTCGCCCTTCAATGTAAGCATCCATAACATTGGTTTCCGTCTCCAAGATATTGCCGTCTGCGATAATTAGGGTTGCGTCTTTCCCCTCAGTGATCGATCCAATTCGATCGTCGACTCCCAAAATTTTGGCGGCTGACAAAGTGATCGCTTCAATCGCATCATCTTCACTCAATCCATAAGCGGACGCGACAGCGGCGTGATACGGCAAATTCCTAGCACTTGCAGAGCCACCAGGACCGCTCATTCCCGGCCCACCAATCGCGAACGAGACGCCTGCTTGCTGCAGTCTCGCTGGTAGCGAATAGGAATGATCATATGGATCATCACGTCGCATTGGCAATCGATAAGTGGAGCCAACAATTACAGGTACTAAGTGCTGTTTGAGAAGGGGTGCGCATTGCTCAGCGTCATAGCCACCATAAATAATCAGAGCTAACCCTTGGGAAGAGGCATAGGTCACCGCAGATTCGATTTCTGATTGACTATTAGCCTCTGCAATCAGCGGCATGTGTCGGCCAAGCAGCGGAATCAAACTTTCCAACTTCACATTAAATGAAATCTGTTCAGGAGATTCAGAGCGTGACCGAGAGTAAATTCTTGCTTTGTCCAAAAGCTGATCAAATTCACGAAGTCGATTTTCTCGTTCTTCTCGTCGTTTTTTATCATCCGTGTTGTTCGGATGCACAGCACTCCAATTCACAAAAAGTCCGGCTGGTTCTCTGATCAGCATTTCCTGATTGGTCCAACCGTCAAGCTGTATGACAGCGGATTGGCCTCTTAGCCAAGGCCCATTTGGCGCAGTCATTGCGACAAGCACACCGCCTGCCCGAGCAACGGGAATCAATTCGCTGTCAGGATTTACGGCGACCCACGCTCGTGCGTTTGGATTTTCGCGACTGTACTCCGTTCGATCATCCGTCTCGTCCACTGCGAGGATTTCTCTCAAACCTAAATCCGTCATGGAATCAATCAGACCTGGGTAGACGTGTTTACCCTCGGCATCGATCTGGGTCGCATTCTTAGGTAACTTTACCTTCTCACCCACTGCAATAATTTTTCCGCCATCAAACAAGACGGTGCCACTAGTCAAAACAGGCTTGTCGACACGATGAATGATGGCGTTGAGTATCGCCACGGGACGTGTTTGCGCAGGTCCAGGTATTTGATCATTTGCAGATGCCTGATTGCATGGATATCCAAACGAAATTGCGACCAAACAGCCGATCAAAAAAACCTGAATGGCTTTCCTACCCACGATGCAAATGGGTTCAGCGAATGTTACGTTTTTCATTCTTTCGCTCCCTGTTCCATTGTTTCATGTCGCTGCACACCATGTGTCGCACAATAGATGTCGGTGCGAACCCATCGATCTTCCTCTTGAATCTTCTCTTGACCACTAAATCCAGCGGATGATTGCTGACTGATGGCTTTTTGGACCAATTTTGCCTTTAACATCTGATCGCGGTCTCGAAGTTTCTGATCTTCCTCGATATCAAAATATCGGATTCCATCAATCCATGTTTGCTCACAACGAGATAGTGTTGAGAGTGGACGTCCGCTCCACACCACAAGGTCTGCGTGCTTACCTGGCTGAAGAGATCCAACGAGATCATCGATACGCAGTTGCTTAGCGGGATTAAGCGTCACAAACTTGAGTGCTTCTTCCTCGGGAACACCACCGTACTTGGTTGCCTTCGCAGCCTCCGTATTCATATGCCTTGCCAATTCACGATCATCACTATTGAACGACACCACAACACCTTGGTCGTGCATGATCGCGCCGTTGTAGGGAATTGCATCAAAGACCTCAAATTTGTAGGCCCACCAATCCGAAAAAGCTGAAGCCATTGCGCCATGCTGCTTGATACGATCCGCTACCTTGTAGCCCTCAAGAATGTGCTGAAGTGTGCCAATCTGAATGCCAAACTCTTCTAAAACACCGAGAGTGGAAACAATTTCGTCTTGGCGATAGCTATGACAATGGATCCATCTTTCTCCTCGTTGCACTTCGGCAAGAGCCTCGAGCTGCAAATCGGTTCTGGGCGGCAACCCTTGACGATCACCGGCTCTCCACTGTCGCCACTTCGAATCGTATTCACGGGCGGTGATTAATTGATCTCGCAAAATTTGCTCCACACCCATCCGAGTATTTGGGTAACGCGATGGATTACGTTTCACATTTTCGCCGAGAGCAAATTTGATGCCCGCCGGAGCTTGATCCATTTTAAGTGCGGCCATTGAATCACCCCATCGCAATTTAATGACTTGATTCTGACCGCCTATCGGATTCGCTGATCCATGCAGAATATTTGCGGTAGTAAGACCTCCAGCTAGTTGGCGATAGATATTGATGTCGCTATTGTCAATAAAGTCACCGATCCGAACTTCGGCAGTTACAACTTGCCCTGATTCATTCACACCTCCATCGGTTCCCATGTGTGAGTGGCAATCGATCAAACCAGGTGAAACATGCTTACCTTGAAGGTCAATCTGCGTGGTTCCGCGTGGCACTTCCAGATCTTGGCCGATCGCAACGACAACGCCATCCCGAATGAACAGATCTGCATCTCTTACCACACCTTGCTCATCACAGGTCCAGATCGTGGCATTTCGAAACACCACCGTGGCAGGTTCTCGCTTTGGCTCAGCAAAACCATAAGCTCCAAGCGGTTTCAGGATAGGAGTCTCTGTGGGTTTATATTCATGCAACGACTTGCTGGCTTGTTCACCTTGATCCTCAATCGTTTCAGAATCGACCTTGTCATCCCGAGCGATCGCATCTTTTACATTAGCTTTTTTGCTGCTAGTCTCGATCGAACTCATGACCGATGAGAATTGAAATCCATTTGCGAGTCGCAAATTCATCACCGGATCAATTTGGTCCATTCCTGCAGTAGTTTCGGAAGAACGAATAATGGTGATGAACGAGATCCCTTTAACAGCTGACTCATGCAATTGACCAAGATCGACATTCGCAATGATTCGGTCACGCTCAACGCGTACCGAATCGAGCTCCACTCGTATCTCTTTGACTCGTTTACGTTTTTTGCTTTGGGCTTTCTGGTTTTGAGTTTCGTCAGCATCAACGAGCTGATCAGGATCGAAAACCACATAACCGCTCACTTTGCCATCGCTCGTGATTAGCTCCGTTCGCACCTTTAGGTTTTGATTTTCCGCAGGAATCTCAGTCATCCATGTTCCGGACCATTGCTCGGTTCGAAGAATCTCTTTTGGCGCGATCAGATACCTTGATCCGGCCACCCAGCATTCTTGAACGGTGGCATCTGATTCAGAAAATTCCCCATCTAGAATGATAAGATTTGCAAGTTTTCCCTTCTCGATTGTCCCCATCTGATCCGCTACACCTAACAATTTCGCTGGGACAGTTGTCAACGAGGCGAGAGCAGCATCGCGACTCAAGCCACATTTCATTGCTTGCCGAAGATTTTTCAAAAACATGGAAATATCATCGAGCCCATCGGTCGTTAAACAAAATTGCACGTTCTCTTTTTCTAAGAGCGCAGGGTTTCTTGGCGCAAGATCCCAGTGCATAAGATCTTGAAGCGACACGTCTTCCTGTAACTGAGCATCACCGATGTTCGGCGCAGAGGGAAAATTAATTGGAATGAGAAAGGGACGATCCATCGCAGCGATCGAATCAAGATCACGGTACTCCCGCCCAGAGCCTCTCAATAGTGCCTTAAGGGAAAACTCACGAGCGATATCATTGGCTCGTGATGCCATTCGTTCATTTGGTGTATCGAAGACAAACCAGTGACCTAGCATGTCACTCGATAATTTCTCAAGCGCTCGATTGTACTCTGGCCGTGTCGTCGTCCGATTTGCTCGCTGCACCTGCCAGGCCTGTTCATACCATCGAGCGTCGTAGAGAGATTGTCGCAAAAGGGCAGTCGCTCCCATCGGTGAATTTGGATATTGCTCTCGCGGGCCATTTCGAGGGACGGTCAATTGGGCATGCTGCCATCGCAGGTTACTGAACTCCTGTGTAGCGAGTAGACTTGCTCCGAGTAAGTAAAGCGTACTGGTACCTTTGATGATCCCACCTTGTGGCGCGACAACCCTAGCAGCGAATCCCTGTGATCGAAGTTTCTGCTCATCGTTGGCAACTGAAACGGAATCGCTAACGGCGCGATGCGGCACAATGTTCTGGTTCCAATACCCAGAAGAAGAATCAGGCCATTGAACCGCTTGTTCGCTCCAAGCATCAATGAAACCAGCGTAGATATATTTTCCTTGACAGTCGATTTTTTCAAATCGGTGTGGTATCTCGATTCCTTCGCCCACACCAACAATTTGTTGCTGCTCAACCAGTACGGTAGCGTTGTGAATCATTTCCCCAGGTTGAACAACTAGGTTTGCCCCAGTCAAAGCAAAAGCAGATATCTGGGTGTCACGGAGACCAATAATTGGTCGCGTCTGAAATGTCTGCGAAGGTAGCAGAGAAACATTGCTCAAGGCAAAGATCAAAAACAGGAATGCAGATCGCACGCGTTTTCTTTCGCTATGGTTTACAAAAACAATCGACTTGTCCAGCATAATCAGTGTGGTCGGCTTTGGGACGGAAAAGCAGGCGATTTTCAACTCCTAATCAATCGAACCGGGTTGAATCAACAAGACTAATCAAGCTCTTAGAATCAGCTAACATGGGATCCGTATTCAGCGAAAGAATGCGTTAAAATCGTTACCTCTTGCAATCTAGTCACATTCGATCGGGTGCCACTGGATTTAGCTCGGTGCGGAAAGTCCGATTTCGGCAAAATTAATCGCCAAGCGAGAATAAGAACGGAGATTAAGTTCCATGACAACCAACACTCAACCTCGAGGACGTCGGTCAGCCTTGGATCATTTTTTAGCCGGTATTAATGAATACGTGTTTCAAACGAAGCTGGGCATAGCCGATATCGATTTGGTTAATTATCTCAATCAATTACTGAGTCGCTACATTCGGTTTGATTCTTTGAAAGGTATCGCATCCGGAACTGGATCGCCCACTAGGCAAATTCTTGAGCTAATGTCAGCTGCACAAGAGAGCAGGGGATCAAATCAACGAAATCTCTATCAAGCAATCGGTGATTACACCCTATTCTGGGCCGGCATTTACCCGGAAGGATTACAAACACGTCACAACGCATGCTTCCCACAGGGCTTATTGGATTACACCTTAAATGGAAAACACTGTTACGCGATTGCATCTCAAATGAGTTCCCGCGATCATCAGCCAACCCAACAGATACTTCGGTACTTAAGCCAACACTACGAGTTATGCGTTTTCGGGTTTGGGGAAGTTCGCCGTGAATGGGAACGATACGGCGAGAACGAGGCGATCGGAATGATTGTGTAACGTAATGACTCGTGATCGCCGTGCGAGATTCCGCTGATTGCTCTTTCTCGAATCTAACATCAAACCAATCTAGCAATTACAGCCACAAGATCATTAGTTGATTCTTGTTATCACTGACCGCAATACGATTCGAGTTCCTAAACACCTAATATCGCAGATGCAAAAATCCAATCTTTTTCAATTCGTTTGTGAATCCGCAAAACAAGCAGCGTTATTGAGTACCGCTGCGGATACCCTGGAGTGGGACGAAAGAACCGGCATGCCGCATAGCGCGGGGGACTATCGAGCAGAGCAAGTTTCTTACCTTCGTGGACTGGCGCATCAAAAGCTAACCGATGGGCGATATCGTGAATCGCTCCAAGAACTGCTCGAACAAATCAGCGATGAAACGGCATCAATACCATTTGCAATTACGATTTCGAAACTCCATCGTGACCTACAAAGAAATACAAAACTCACAACACAACTAGTCGAGCAAATGGCAGCGAGCACGGTGCGCGGCCAACAGCAATGGGACGCCGCTCGCAAGAGCAACCGATTTTGTGATTTTAAGAGGATCTTGAATGAGATCATCCAACTCAAACGTGAATCTGCAGAACTACTTCGCCAGGGTACTGAAAAAAATTGTTACGAAGCACTTTTAGACGAATATGAACCTAATGCGACGATCGAGCAAATAGATCAATTATTCTCAGCATTACGCCCCCCCTTGGTTGATCTAATTCAGCGAATTCAATCCGCTTCAAAACGACCTGATCCAACACTTTTTCGACGAAATCTTTCACTAGAAAAACAAAAGCAACTAAGCCTACATGTGGCCGAAGCGATCGGCTTTGATTTTAAACGTGGAAGATTGGATGAAACATCACATCCATTTTGTACAACACTTGGCCCAAACGATTGCCGCATCCTGACGAGGTACGACCAAAACAACCTTGGAACCGGGTTATTCGGTACCATCCATGAAGCTGGACACGGCATGTACGAACAAGGCCTACCCGAGGAATCTTTCGGGCTACCACTTGGTTCTTACGCTTCACTGGGCATCCACGAATCCCAATCGCGAATGTGGGAAAATCAAGTTGGGCGGAGTGCTGCCTTCTGGCGTTGGATTACCCCAAAACTTCAAGATCTATTTCCTAAGCAATACGCCAACGTCGGCGAGCAAGAATTCTATTTTGCCGCGAATGAAGTAGAGCCGAGTCTAATTCGCGTTGAAGCGGACGAAGCGACGTATAACTTGCACATTATCATTCGTTACGATCTTGAAAAGCAGTTGATAAATGGCGACCTGGAAGTTGATGACTTACCAGACGCATGGAATCTTCGCTACGAACAAGATCTAGGAGTAAAGGTACAGCAAGATCGAGACGGAGTTCTGCAAGATGTCCATTGGAGTGCCGGACTTTTCGGATATTTTCCTACCTATACCATCGGAAATCTAATCGCAGCTCAACTATTTTCGAAAGCCGAAGAATCCATTGATCACATTGATAAGCAATTTAGCCGCGGCAATTTTCAGGAACTCTTGAACTGGAACCGAATTGCAATTCATCGTCACGGACAGTCAATGAACAGTGATGAAATTGTTCGAGAAGCGACGGGCAATGAATTATCCACAGATTTCTTGGTCAACTATTTACGCGCTAAACTAGAAACGCTGTATCAACTATAGTAATTCGCGAGATGGGTTACACGAATTGGTATCAATTTAAATATTGGCGATTGTCATTATCACGGAAACCTAGTTGAAGCTAATGATTATTTCATCCTGCCCGCGTTGCGGGGATGCTTACCGTGTGCCTAAATCGGTGCTCGCAGATAATTCCACAGATCATGCACTCGTGCAATGTCCTTGGTGTGCATCACAGTTCGATATCACTGAAGTGGTTCGACGACTTCCACCCGAGTTAATTCTCCTCGAACCCTCCAAACTTGAACCAATAGCTTCCGAGGAATCTCACGCGGAATTTTTTGGCATTGGTCTTTCAGGATCGAACCATGAAGTAGGGCTCGACCCGGCTGATACCAACTTGGCTGATCCTAACGTTCATTTGACTTTACAAGATTACTCAGCAACTGAAGCGATTAGCCAAAATGATTCGTGGCAAATTTCGCGTGAGACGAACGAGGCGTCTTTAGATTTCCCAAAGCCTCGTGAAAAAGTGAAACGAAAATCATCGGGCTTGGGGAGCTTCATCGGAATCATCGTAGGCGGGCTCGCATCACTACCACTCGCTGGGCTCATACTATTGGCACTGGGGAAAGCACCGAACTTAGGATTCTGGCCGTTCAATGGACATAGCGAGGATCAGACACATAGATCGGCCGCTCCACTGCCACCTAGAGATAATTCGGAACGACTCCAGGGAACACCACTGCGTTTTAACCAATTAACTGATCCGCAAAAAAATAATACAGACTCGAGGGACGTTGTTTTACAAGCGATTCTCGGTGACGATGAACCGCAAAATGACACGACCGAAGAACAGAAAGCAGTCACGGAAGAGAGTACTCAAAAGGAAGCATCAGAGACTCCTTTGACCACACAACCGACAGACGACAATGTGGGCGACACAAAATCAGCAGACAACTCGACGACCGATAATTAGACAGAATATCATTCGATGCTGAGCCCATCCTCAATTCGAAACTGACACGACCATATTTCGATAAATCTACATCTCTTTGAGCGAGCTTGTTTTTCAGATCCTTGCTAGGGTTCCGTCCAGATTCAGCAGGCAATAGTTGTGTCATGAAGTCAAGCAGCAAAATACTCGGAGGTGGCGACAAACAGCATACGAACCGACTGTTCACGCTGATGTATGACGACCTAAGCCGACTCGCGTCAAAGTATCTTCAACATGAACCAAAGCGTTCTCGATTAAGCTCCGCTTCTTTGGTTCATCAAGCCTATGTCAAGATGGTGGATCAGTCGAAAGTTAGCTGGAAAGGAAAGACACATTTTTTTGCAGTCGGAGCAACGATCATGCGACGTATCTTGGTCGATCATGCTCGGAAAGTGCAATCGCTCAAGCGAGGTGGAGACTGGAAGCAAAGGCAGTTAAGCGACGAATGTACTTTTCATTTAAATCGAGATGAAGATATTGTTGCACTTGACGACTTACTGAATCAGTTAGCTCGATTAGACCCAAGGCAAGCCAAAATTGTCGAGCTCCGTTTTTTTGGAGGGCTCACCATGCTGGAAATTGCCTCGGAGCTGGGAGTCGGACTGCGAACCATCGAGCAAGACTGGTCAATGGCAAGAGCTTGGATTCGCAGGGAACTGAAAAAAGAGACGTCCCAAGAAAACATCGATCAGCAAACGTAAAATCCGCCGGATCTTCAAAGCGAGAACAGGGATGGATCCTGACCAATATCGTCAGTTAAGACTACTATTCGTTGAGGCAGAAGCTTTAGAAAAAGATGCAAGGCATTTGTTTCTTCAAGAAGTTGCCCAACAATACTCAGACGATATCTATCAGGAACTTATGTCCTTGCTGTCTGAACATGATCCGGTTCATGCAATGGATGAAGGATCAAACCCATCGAGTTTGCGTTATATCGTGTCTCGTGGAGACCCTAATGAATCAGATACGCAGCGGGCACCTTTATCTGAACCCACATTGACCCCGATTAGTGATTTGCCAAAAGCGGAAATCACACCTCTCGACCCATCGAAACTTGCAAGCAATTTTCTTCTCAAATCACAAACAAGGAAAAGTCTTCGCAGAAATAATGCATGGCTTTGGGTTACGGCACTCTTACCCACTGCGCTGATTGGATGGACGACTTACTATCAAGTCAACTCGACGATGAAGCAGGCTGTACGAGATGAAATGAGAGGCGTCTCGGATAGTGTCTCTCACGCTGCCAGGCGATTTTTATCCGATAAATCACATTTAGTTGAGTCGTGGACTCGGGAACCCGCAATTCAGAGCCAGATTCTGAAGCTAGTCGATGCAAAAATCGAATTCAACTCCGACGCACCCGAAGTAGCTGAAGCTCGGAATGTAATCACGAATAACCTAGAACGACTGTCTGGAGCGAGCGCTCTACGATTTGCCGTTTGGGGAAATAATAGCCAGCTTCTGACAACTAATTACTCAAGAATCGCCAGTAAATACATTCAACGTGAACGTGACATGCAGATACTCCTTGACCGTGCGAGCCAAGGAGAAGTTGTTATCTTTGGACCACTGAGAATACTGGGCCCTGAAGTCGAATCGAACGATCCGGATATGGGAGTGATTACATCGGTACGCGACGAAAAAGACAACGTTGTCGCCACAATCTTGGTTACTAAGATTGGCATGTACCAAGAGTTCAGTAGGATGTTTTTTGATATTGCAAACGCGGGAAACATGGACGCATATGCAATTGATCAAGCAGGAACCATGCTTACCGAGAGCCCTCGCGCAGCAACTCTCGCCTCTACTCAACGATTAGACGTCACGGTTGAGGAAATTGCGGCATCTCTTCGCGTCTCAGATCCTGGCGATGTCATTCGCGGATCCGGTCCATTCACAAACTCTCGTAATCTCCTTCCTTTAACGAAGGCTGCAAAAAGTGTTACAGGTGGACGGAGTGACGGTGAAATCCAACCTTACCGCAATTATGCGGGAATCGAAGTCGTCGGCTCTTGGAGATGGAACAGTGACTCTCGAATTGGGATCATTGTTGAGCGACCCGCTAGCCAAGCTTTTGCCACCGTTCGGATTGTGCAGGCAAGTTTTATTCTACTCGGTAGCCTTCTATTTCTATCGGTTACCATTGCTGCTGCTTTCTTAGCTCGAGCCACCGTCGCAGAACGCGCTGCCGTTCATCCACTAAGTCGATATGAAGTGATCGAAGAAGTAGGGGCGGGCGGCATGGGAATCGTTTATCGCGCGAAACATCGATCACTCGGCAGAGAGACTGCGTTAAAAGTAATGATCGGTGGCACACAGAAGAAGGAGGAGCAATTACGTTTTGATAGAGAAGCACGCTTAGCCGCATCCCTGAGTAATCCGCACAGTGTGACGATCTACGATTATGGTCGATCGGAAGATGGCGAGTCTTATTGCGTGATGGAGTTTCTCAAGGGGTTAACCTTGCACGAAATTGTTGAACGGAGTGGGTGCCAACCACTTGGAAGAGTCTTGTTTATCCTTCGGCAAGTATGCGAAGCGGTCGATGAAGCTCATCAAAAACGACTGCTGCACTTAGATATTAAGCCTCAAAATATCATGTTATCTTTGGATCAGGCCGTGGGAGATTGGGCAGTTCTTTTTGACTACGGACTATCGAAGCCAATTGCCCCAACTCTTGATTACTACCGGAATCCGATTGCCAGATGGTCTGGTACTCCCATGTACATGGCACCGGAAAGATTTCACCATCTTGATCAGGTCGATCAACGATCTGACATCTACTCATTAGGATGCGTAGGCTATTACCTGGCCACCGGCGCAACTCCGTTCTTCGACACGGACGCGGAATCTCTTTTTGCTTTGATCATGAATCAGCAACCGATTAATCTTGCAACGCGACGCGGTGAACAAGTTCCGCGTGAATTCACCAATCTCTTTATCAAATGCATGGCAAAAAATCCAAACGACCGCTTCCAGACCGTCAAAGATTTTGTCCTTGCGATCGAAACGATTCAATCAAATTTCCGATGGACGCCGAATGACTCGAGAGCGTGGTGGCTTCAATATGGTAATTCTCGGAAAGACGAAGACATTGAATCACCAACGAAGAACCAAGGATCATGACTGATTTTCCGCCCACCTTTTAGCCCTAAATCCTCAGGAACCTGTTAAGCTCTTCGAGCTTTGTCATCAATCAGATCGGTAGCGATTACCAACAACCAATCAAAATTACTCAGGACTTTTGATGCGTCACCAACTCACTGCAATGCTGGCTTTCTGCTACTTACTATCTACTCCAATGTTGCATGCGGAGAATAAAAAACTTGTCATCATCGCTGGCAAACCGTCGCACCCGCCGAGAATGCACGAGTTCAATGCAGGCGTGCAACTGCTCACTAAATGTCTTCAGCAAAACACTGACATCGATGTAAGCTTCTGTCTCAATGGATGGCCCAAAGACGAGACAATTCTTAATGACGCCGATGCTGTCGTTTTTTACATGGATGGAGGTGGTCGTCACGAGGTCGTTCAAGAAAATGGACGGCGATTAAAGTTTATCGACGCATTGGCGGATAAAGGTGTCGGCTTAGGGTTTATGCATTACGGAGTTGAGATCGTTCCGGATCAAGCAGGAGCCGAATTCCAAAAATGGATTGGTGGTCATTACGAACACATGCATTCTTGCAATCCTATCTGGGAACCTACATTCACCGCACTTCCGGATCATCCAATCACAAACGGTGTCAAGCCATTTCAAATCAAAGATGAATGGTACTTTAATATGCGGTTTGTTTCGGACATTTCAGGAAATGAGAGGACGAACGTCGAAGGCATGAATTTCGTGCCTATTCTAGTAGCGATTCCCTCAGATGAAGTACGTGATGGGCCTTATGTCTACCCGAAGGGTCCCTACCCACATATTCAAGCCTTCAAGGGTCGTGCAGAAGCAATGATGTGGACGGTTACGCGTCCCAACGGAGGTCGAGGCTTTGGTTTCACCGGCGGCCATTTTCATGATAATTGGAAAAATGAATCCTTCCGTAAAGTTGTCCTCAACGGAATGCTTTGGCTCGCTAAGACCCCCATCCCGAAAGATGGAGTAGAGTCGAAGGTGGAACAGAAAGACATCGATGCAAATCTAGATCCAAAGAAATAGCTTATGCGCGGTCGCTAACAGATTAATGAAGCAAACAGATTTCATCGCTTGCGAGAATCTATTCCGCGTGGCGTATGTTTTTTTAATCACCTTTCTCGGGGACAAACTGCAGAATGTCTAACAGTGTTTGATCAGAGGTAATACCTTCCGCTTGAGCCTCAAAGTTCATCAACACCCTGTGCCTCATCGCTGGCAGAAAGACGCGCCGTATATCCTCGAAACTTACGTGAAAGCGAGCATCGAGCAGGGCACGAACCTTTGCAGTCAGCGCAAGGGTTTGGGCGCCACGAGGACTCGAACCCCAACGCACGTACTGGTTCGTCATTGGAGTGCTGCATGGACTATCTGGATGTGTAGCAAGCGTTAACCGGACTAAGTAATCCTGAACGTGTGGTGCGAGAATAACTTTTCGTATCAAGGCTTGCCACTTCAAGATTTCAGGACCATCCATGACCGTATCAACCATTGCCTTTTCATCAGCAGTTGTCCTCTGAACTATTTCATTGAGTTGCTCGCGGGTACTATAGCCAACTACTAATTTGAACAAGAAACGATCCAATTGAGCCTCGGGAAGCGGATAGGTTCCTTCCTGTTCAATAGGGTTTTGCGTTGCTAGGACAAAAAACGGTTGCTGCAATCGGTAGATTTTTCCCCCAGCACTTACCGTTCCCTCCTGCATGGTTTCTAACATCGCAGACTGAGTCTTGGGAGTCGCTCGATTAATCTCATCCGCCAAAAGAATCTGAGTGAAAACGGGCCCCTGCTGAAACTCAAATTGTCGCCTACCTGATTCATCTTCCACAATCATATTTGTGCCAAGGATATCCGCAGGCATCAAATCGGGAGTGAACTGAATTCTCTTGAAATTGAGATCCAATACCTGTGATAAAGTTTTCACAAGCATGGTCTTGCCAAGACCAGGGACACCTTCAATCAAGCAGTGGCCACCGCATAAGACGGCGGTGAGCACGCCGTGAACGATCTCGTCATGCCCAACAATAATTTTACCAATCATCTCACGAACGGAGTGATAACGCATTCGAAAAACCTCAGCTTCCTTCTGCATCGACTCCACTGAATCGCTCATGATCTACCTGAATGTGTATCGAAAACTAAAGCAAATCGTGTTGGTTCGTTCAACATAGATAACTCGCAAATCGCTATCACTTGCTTGAAGCGATTTGACCATCTTAATCAAAACCTACACTCTACGTTTCCCATGGGATTAATTTAGTCGCATTAAAATCAAGGTACACTTCTCAACTTTGTTGTCTGCGCCAAGTCCAGCCTGACCCATTTTACGTCGCATCGCAACGACACAACCAAACGCAAATAACGCGTTCACAGGACCAGAAGGCAAATTCATAGCTAAAGGTTCTTGAGAATTTCTCTCTCAGGTCTCGTTCGATAGAAGTCATCTAAGGGATAGCATCCGCTTACCAATCCATTGCGAGGAGCAGTCGTGCAGTCACTGAAGGTGCGACATATTTTTTTCCGCTTCGTTGACTCTCCCTGCAAAACATCTCGAGGTAGCTCAGGGTAAGAAAGGACCATTCTCCCAAGGCCAACCGAGTCGACCCATTTCTCTTGAACGACGGCTTGCGCCACATTAGGAAGCCAATCTTGCAGATAACTGTAACCCGATCCAACGAAGATTAGGCGTGGATGTCTTGCCTTGAGTTCTTGAGTTACTTGAATCTGCCTAGCAACTCCCACTAGTGGATCCTCTGGTGGTTGATAACCGTCACTCGGTGGAAAATAAGCGGGCCGCTGAATGTGGGGATTGTAATAGGGACTGCCAGCTGTGGTGCAAACCAAAGATACGTTGAGTGAATCCATAAGACTCATCAATTTCAGGGGCTCGTTCAGATCTACTCCAAGACCCGTCTCGTCGGATCCAAAATACGATGAGGTACTTGCATCGACTTCAGGTAAGCCAATGCCGTTCTCCCCCGCGCAATACGGAAGAAAATCAAAGACACTAAGCCTCACACCTATCCCAATATTAGTCGTTGACGCACGCACTCCTTGGACAATATCACGTAAAAAACGTGTCCGGTTTTCAAAACTTCCACCGAAATCGCCTTCACGATCAAATCCAGAAAGTAATTCGTGTCCTAGGTATCCGTGGCAGTGCTTTATATCCACAAACTGGAAGCCAATTTTTTCCGCTTGGACGGATGCTCGAATAAACTCATCTACAAGCGACTTGAGTTGCTCATCTGAAAAAAATCCCGCGTTATCGGTAATGCCTAAACGGCGATCCAAAACTTTATTTCTTCGAATGGGTCGTGGCGCTGGCCCTGTATCTTTGTCTGGCTTTGCGTATCTGCCAGAGTGGGTTAACTGTAACCCTATTAGAAGGTCATTTGACGAGCCGAAGACAGTTTCATGTTCATCTGTCAAATGAATTCGCAATGATTCGATTTCACCTAAATTATCTTCATTGATTAACAGCTGATTAGGATTTGCTCTGCCATCATGCCTAACCGCGACTGCTTCGCCTCCCCAAATCAGCTTTGCTCCGCTCGCTCCAAAACTTCGCCACCGACGGTAGGTCAATTCGCTCGGCTTTCCATCAGAGGTACCATCCCAACCTTCCATAGGAAGGATGCAGAATCGGTTCCCTATTCTACGCCCTTCCCATTGCAGCGAATCAGCTAAAGGTGAATCCTCACCTCGAATAACCTGATCATCGAATGGAATGGAGAGGTCAAGTTCTTTCAATCGATCAGTAAACTGTTGAGCCGATTTAAAACTTGCGATACGCGGATAGCTCATGAAACACCTCCACGAATTTTTTCTTCCAAATCATTGGCAATCTGATGCAATACATCCAAATCAGTATTCGATCGCTCCGGTGCCCCGGGATACGTTTCATTGGTATTCAGCCAACCCCGAAGCCTAAGAAACATAGCTGCCGAATGTTTGTACGCAGGTGTTGGCCCTCGAAATGCGTAACAACCGAGATATTGCAGTAGATCATTCAGTTCATAGAAGCGACTGTCTCCTGTCTTCCAATACTCATCTCGCAACGAAAATGCGTCAGGTGCAAAAGTACTGAGACCAAGTAGATAGTCACTGCCGTACATCACCATGTCGATCGCTAAATCATTACCGGTGAAAACACTGAATTCCGGTCGAAACTGATTTCGGATCTTTAAGCGTTGCCACTCTGGCAATCTCTCAAGTGACGAGTGCTTCGCTCCCTCGGCATTAGGTATTTGCATCAGATGCGAGAATACATCGAGGCTATAAATTTCGCCAAAAGGAGCGAAAACTTTTCCGAGTTCAAAAAATAAAAACGAATTACAGTTTGCCGCAAGCTGCTGATAAGAATTGATAATTTCATCATCAGACTGAGAAACCAAACCATATGACTGAAAAAAGATTGGCGTCCCCCCAAATCGTTGCACTGTTTCAATACCACGCGAATACGCCGAATGATCAAATGCGGAATCAGGATGGTCTTTTATAAAAACTCCAGCAACGTAATGACGACCGCCTGCAATGACTTTAGTCCGTGCGAGAACTTTTTCGCGAGTCGAATCATCGATCAAGTTAGCGTAACCCGTATCCATGTTAACCGCTGGCTCAAGTCCAGCAGCAAACGTGCGTTCCAAGTGAGTGTCGAAACCTTTCCAATCGACTTGACCATCGGCGACAGGCAATAACATCGCAGAGATACCACGTATCTTGCGATTGGGAACGATAAGCTCTTTTGGATCGAACAACTTCATCTTTCTCCATAGATCGTTAAGCAGGTTTATCCGGCTGAGAGACCACCGACGAGTGGGCAGGACTATTTCATTTGCATTTTCGGTGAGTATATCGATAGAATTCGAAAAAACCATGCAAAATGGAATCCTTCGCAATTTGCATATCGGGCAGTATGAACAATCCACCACGCACTGATCATGCTCTAACAGAGATTCTGCCTACTTGGGGAGTCTTAGTACTCGAGAGTCACCACAGTGACCAGTTCACCATGGACTGGAGAGTTCACCGCTTCTTAAAGATCATTTACGTGCTAAGAGGAAAGGGAACATTCTTTATTGATCAACAAGAGATTCCTTTTACCGCGGGTGATGTCATTCTGGTCTCACCCAATCAAAAAAATCGCATACAAGATGATCCCAACGCAGCCTCAAGTCTTTACATCTGCTGCATCGACGAAAAAGTATGGAGCTTCGATCATTCAATACCCAACCAAGTAGCTCAAGTAATTCATCATCGCAACCTACACTTCACCCACCGAATCGCGTCAGCAATGCGACGAATGATTCACCAGCAACCTTTGGATTCTGCAAGCAGGCCAATTTGTATGGTATCTGAAGCACTGAAAATTCTTGAACTGCTGGTGCAGAGAAATCAACAGGCAAGATTCGATCGACCGAACCTTGAGTCTGACTTAGAAATCATTGAACGATATATCTCTTACTTGCCTTCGCATTTTTTTGAAGAACAGTCAATTGACCAAGTGTGTGTGAGCCTAGGCATTGCTCGCCGAACTTTCACCAAACACTTTCAAAAAATCACCGGCAGCACTTGGCTCCATTACATTCATCAACTCGCAATTGAACATGCTAAAAAAAGACTTCGACATTCCGATGTCCCCGTCACTTCAATTGCATTTGAGTGTGGATTCAACGATCTATCCACTTTCTACCGACAATTCAAACGTCATTGCGGCATGGCTCCGATGGAATATCGATCACAAAAATCGGACTAATTACTGATGTGATACAACGCATTATCGGTTCGGAAGAGAAAGCTATTTTTCCATAATGCCATCGTCGCTAGCGTGCGTTCTTCTAGATCACACTCAGAAATTATTTCGAAATCGACACCTTCTCGGATGACCGTTGTTCGCCCCTGTTCACTGGTGAAGTACAGGTTTCCACCTGCCAGTATCGGTGAGGCAGAGTAATTTCCGCCAATACGCTTCCGGTACTGAACTTCACCGCTATTTGCCTGCACACACAATGCGATTCCATCATCACTGATCGAATAGATCAGTCCATTGTGAGCTATCATCGAGGGCGTTTTCGGAACATTCCGATCAAGTTCCCAGACGAGATTTGTTTCGGTGATATCACCTACCCCCACAGGATTGATTGCCAACATTTTAGCTTCATCAAATCCGGTTGATATCACAACAAGTCCGTCAATATAAATGGGTTTTGGTACCACCGAATATCCAGTATATCGGAAACTCCAAATAACCTCTCCCGTCCTTGGATCAATTGCCATGACCTTATCACTACCGGGTGTTATTACTAAAGTCTGACCTTTGACTGAGATGACTGAAGGCGTGCAAAATGAAAAGGTCTTTTTTGCGTCTGCCTTTCTTGCCACCTCCCACGCCAATTGACCTGTCGCCCTATCAAGGGCCACAACCTTAGGATCTTCACCGCCGTCACAAGTGAAAATCAGCATCTCCTCCACAAGAACCGGACTTCCTCCGTTTCCATGGGTCGGTGGAAAATACAAATCGCGGTTAACCCATTCGATGTCTCCGTCCAAAGAAAGGCAAGCTGTACCTTGGTACCCAAAATGAACGTAGATCTTCTCGTTGGCAATAATCGGAGTCGGACTTGCATGACTATTTTTCCCGTGCATGCGCGTTGGTCTTTCTTGATCCTGAAGCATGACTGGCACGCGTTTAATCAGTCCACCGGTATGAACGTCCAAGATAAGTAAACTGAGTTCAAACACCTGTAATTCATCTGCTTGCAACTCACTTTGTTTCCTGACCTCATTTGGTATACCATTTGAGGTCGAGGATCGCGGAATTGCTGATGTCAGATAAACCTTATCGTTCACGACAACCGGTGATGACCAACCGCGACCGGGTATATCAGTGCGCCACTTGATATTTTCTTGTTTGCTCCAAACCGTAGTCGGTGAAGCGTCAGATATCCCGTCTCCGCTGGTGCCAAGAAACTGTGACCAAGTTGAATCCTGAGCCTCGATCCGAGCGGTTTGCAAACCATACACCCAAAATTGGAATGCAAACAAAATCCCCAAAAGTAAATTGTTATTTTGAATCCGAAACATCGTAAAAACCAGCTCGCTGGGGGTTAAACATCGAAACAGGGTGTAGCGGCGAAGAAACAGAAATGGTTATCATTCGGCTTCTGCGGGAAACTAATATCACAAGTTTACTGAAAAGAAGTCATGGATGATCCATCTTTCCAGCCGAAATCGCCTTGTACTGGGATCTGTCAGCTCAATCACGCAAAGCTGTGCATTGGCTGTTTTCGCAGCTTAGACGAAATCGCTAATTGGGGAACTTCTAGCTCTGTGGACAAAGAGGTGATTCTTACCAAGTGTGCAACGCGAAGAGATTCGAGCGATAAATCAAACCAGTTGCACAAACGGCGAGTACTGTCAGTCCATTGATAAGTAACTGAGAACCTCTTCAATCTTTTCTAGTTTTCTTAATCGATTCAGTTGCTCTGCCTGAGCATACATGTGTCGGGCCACAGGGAAGGGTGACTCCACAGAACTAAAATGGGCAAGATGATTCGGTGAACAAAGTGCGACAAGTCCGTCAGCACCCAGATACTTGACCGATCCCGGGACGAACATTGGATCACTGTGCGTCTTTACTTGATGAAAATCAAAACCAGCTAGATCGACAAAGGTTTTCTCCACTGCACGATCAATTTGTGATCTCGTCGCTAATGTTATTGGACCAGCAACCGAACCTAAACCGACTAGGTGAATGGGTCCCTGATTCGTTTGCTGCGCATAACGTACAACGGTTTGCAGGTCATGTGTTCGCTTCACAAATAAGCAGTGGTTGTAACCGTATGTATAGCCCGAAAATCGTTTCCATCCTTGCTCCCCATTGGGCTGATACCACATCGGTTGACCGTCTTCGACTTTTTCTTTCGGAGACAACCAATCGAGAGCAATCACACCGTAGCCACTGCGCAATAGCCCTTCTTTGATTGACGACGCAGGATGATCTGAGCTGCTCGACAAATCGCTTGAGCCATTATCTGTAGCAATAACAATCCAACCTTTTTGATTCTTTGAAGGTGACCATTTCTCAATCATCACCTGCTCTTGGTTTTCTTGTCTCGTCAACAACTCGCGAATCCCAGAACCACGCATCCCTGATGGTTGACCACCTTTATCTTTTAATACCTCGGAGCTGACATCACCAACTTCTGAGAAAGATCGCCCGATAATAACTCTCCAACCCGTACCTAGAATTTCTCGAAAACGCTTATCGTCTTCTGTATAACCCTGCAGTAACTTCTGCATTTGAAGCTCACTATCACGCGTTGCTAATCGAAGCAGATTAGTCTCGTGGTCATCTCCAACCTGATCACCAAAAGGCGCCATGTACTTGCCAGACCACACAGTGGCTTCGTCTTTTGTCAACGGCTCATAATACTCTTCAACAATTGGCTCCGAATAACCCAATCCAAAATGCCGGTTAAAGAAGTGGTACATCGCAGTACGGTTTACAAGATTGTAGTTATGTTTGAACTCTGTTCTGAAAACCCCTGTCAGATTTTCAGGCTTTCCCAACATCTCATAAAGATGCACGAGATCGGGAAATCCTTTCTGCTTCAGTTCAACTGTCCAGTCATCTGCAGCGGTTAGTGCCATCGGTTTTGGCGCAAAAGCGGCAGCGATATCAATGTTACCTTGATCGATTCTTAGTAGTGGTGCATTTTCACATGTGCATCCTCCCTGCATCGCCGTCGACACCATCACACAAGGCATCGATGCATCAATCCGATCATCGATGGCCGCTAGAATCATGGTTTGCGTTCCACCTCCACTTGCTCCAGTCACGCCAATGCGGCTTTGATCGACCTCGGGCAACTCACAAAGAAAGTCGACAGCTCGGATCGAATTCCAAGTTTGCAGACCCATCATGTTTTGCATTCGCAAATCCGCCTGCACACTCATAAAGCCCCAATTCTTTTCGCGATCTAAATGATTCCAGCGTTGGGGTCGATGGGCAATCTGAATGGAATCGGCATTACCTGTCATGTCATAGAGAAAGACGATGCATCCCATTCTGGCAAGCTGAACTGCTCGAGCTTGCAGAGGGAATCGCCCCCCAACCTCGTCTTGCTCGGCTCCAGACTGAACTTCCTGCTCTACTAAACTCTCCCCAGCATCATAGAATCTGCCCTCACTCCAATGCCCATGAGGTGAAAGAATGGCAGGCAAGGGACCTTGCTTCCTTTTAGGGCGGTACAAACTGCCAGTGACAAAATGCCCAGGTGCTGACTCAAAAAAAACACGCTCCACCGTGTAATCGTCTCGCTCGATACTTCCATGTGTTACAGCATTTAGCTCCGAGCGTGTCGGCAAGGGCCACAATCCTTGTGACACCAGAATGCGTTCTCGAATTCCCTCTTTCCTCTCATTCCAACGATCACTTGACTTCACCATTTGAAATGGGAAATACCCATTCAAATTCTTCAATGGTAAGTGCCTTGGGTCTCTACTTGTATCATCCGCCAAGGCAGGAGACATCAGGAAGTAGAACACGAACAAACTAAGGGCGCACCTACGTCTCATTGAAAGATTCCTTTTGAATCGTTTGGTTTCAAAGTTTTTACCAATGCTTGATTAAATCGTTGAGCCCATCGAGATTTTGTTGCAAAGAATCACGTGCATCTAGTTCGTTGCGATGGTCAAGGATTCCGACAGGTCCCCGATAGCCGCTCGCAAGTAACGCGCGCATCATTGCAAGTTCATGTTTGCCCGAACCAACGGGAATGATCTTCCTATTTTCCGTTCGCATTTCTTCAAGATCTACCATG
>JADHOA010000019.1 GCA_016779185.1 Rubripirellula sp. | reverse complement strand
GCTACAAATTCGCGGAGAAATTGAAGTTCATCAAGAAAAAATCTCACTCAACAGACGCGGCCATTTCCGCGCGCAAAACATTGTCCGATCTCATCGTCTCTGGGAGCAATATCTGCTTGACGAAGTGGGCGTTAGCCCACTTCGTATTCATCCCCAAGCCGAACGCATGGAACATTACACTGATAGTGAGCTGAGAGAAAAACTACACCAAGCGGTCGATAATTCATTGATCGATCCACATGGAAGCCCAATCCCTGATGAGCGTTCAACCGAATCCGAATCCTGAATCGAACTTGAAAAATCGGATGCTTATCGACTTTAGACATCCGATATTCAACGTTTCAATTTCTGTACAATGGTACTGCCTGTTTTTAGTCGCTATCTGGCTGGGGGCAAGCCTCTGTCAAGCACAATCGCAACCGCCAAATATCTTGCTCATCATGGCGGACGATCTCGGATATTCAGACTTGGGATGCTACGGAAGTGAAATCCAAACACCCAACCTAGATGAACTCGCAGCTGGCGGAATTCGCTTCTCACAGTTTTACAACACTGGACGCTGTTGGCCGACCCGAGCATCTTTATTGACTGGCTTTTATCCACATGGCATACGGCGAGATAAACTGGACGGTGTGCGAAGCGGCAACAGCGGAACAAGACCGGAGTGGGCACCACTCATGGTTGAAGAATTACGTGCAAAGGGCTACCGAAATTATCACACAGGTAAATGGCACCTTGATGGGATGCCGATCGCCTCGGGTTTTGATCGCTCCTATTACCTGAAAGATCAACATCGTTTTTTTAATCCGACTCAGCACTGGATAGACGATCGACCGTTACCGCCAGTACCGAAAGGAACCGATTACTACGCGACACGTGTACTGGGCGATCACGTGCTGGAATGTATTGACGATCATTTTAAGTCGTATCCCGAATCACCTTTTTTTCAGTATCTCGCATTTGCTGCTCCACATTTCCCGCTCCAAGCACTGCCGGAAGATATTGATCGTTACCGAAGCCTCTATGAAGAGGGATGGGAAGCAATCAGAGAGAAACGCTGGGAACGCATTCAACAATTAGGCTTAGTCAACGGTGAATTATCCAGCCCAATGCCTAACGTCGGACCGCCCTACTATTTCCCCGATGCAATCGAGCAACTCGGTGATGATGAAGTCGATCGACCGCTCGAGTGGGATTCACTGACGGAGTCTCAACGGAAGTTCCAAGCCAACAAGATGGCGATCCATGCTGCAATGATTGACTGCATGGATCAACAGATTGGACGTATTCTTCGATGCTTAAACGATCATCGGCAGCTAGATAACACAGTGATCTTTTTTCTCTCGGACAACGGGGCAAGCGCAGAGATGATGGTTCGCGGTGATGGACATGACCCTAATGCTACAATGGGTTCTGCGGACAGCCACCTATGCTTGGGACCGGGCTGGTCAACAACCGCAAACACTCCATTTCGTTACCACAAGACTTGGACACACGAAGGCGGTACCGCCACGCCACTAATTATTCACTGGAAGCGAGGCATTCAGGCAAGGGGAGTAATAAGGCATCAAGTTGGTCACGTCATCGATCTTTGGCCGACCCTCATGGAAATTGTCAACGGCAAAGATCTAGCGTCCGACAGCTCAAATCACCCGAGGCCTGGAAAGAGCTTGGTTCCATACTTCGATCGCTCGAGCACCGACGCAAGATCGGTTTGGTGGCTGCATGAGGGCAACCGCGCGATGCGAGAGGGCGATTGGAAAATCGCCGCTATCGCCGAGACCGATGATTGGGAATTATATAACCTTGCATCGGATAGAACAGAAACCCAGAATCTCGCCAAGGAACGTCCCGAAGTCGTCAAAGAACTGAACGATGCTTGGACCAGAATTCTGGGAGAGCAAAAAAAGTGGGCGATAGAGTGACACTAGACGCGATCATCGCTTGCGCTCGGACTTTTACTCACTGCTACATGAAACGATTAAACCTTAGGCTCCCAGCCTGCTTCATAGTCCCGGGACCATAACGCTTCAGCAGCCGCGTTATCACGAATATGTCCATTGGTTGGATCTAGATTCAATACGCTACCCGTTCGATAAGCAATGTTGCCGAGGTGACAGAGCAGGGTACTCTGATGCGCAATTTCGATATCCGCGTTCGGTAAACGCCCCGATCTTACTGCATCAAGAAAATCAGCGAAGTGTGCCGTATCCCCGGCGTCACCAGTTCCGTTTTCAGTCTCATTGCCTCGAAGGTCATAGACGGTGTAGCCAGCGCCTCGAATCACAATAGAACCTTCCGTGCCATGGAAACTAATACCAAAGCCATTGTCATGTGGACCTAGTGGCGACCAACTCAAACCCTCCCAGGTGATTGTTTTTTTCTCTGGAAAGTCCATGGTCACCATCATGGTGTCCGGTGTTTCTTGGTCGTGCTCATGACGATACATTCCACCGCCAGCGGTGACACGAATCGGATAGGTCACCTCTAATCCCCAACGAGCTACGTCAATCGCATGAACCCCATTGTTGCCAAGTTCGCCGTTGCCCCAGTGCCAATGCCAGTGCCAGTTATAATGCACAACATTGTCTTTGAATTCTCTTCGTGGAGCCGGACCCTGCCATAAGTCCCAATCTAGCCATTCAGGAATGGAGGCCGTTTTTCCGACGCCGATGGAGGGCCTGCGGTTGTTGTACCAAGTCCGGGAATAAAGAACTTTTCCGATCAGTCCAGAATGAATCTTGCTGATGGCCTCCTGCACCCCGGACCACGAGCGGCGTTGTGAACCCATCTGAACAATTCGTTGATTTTTCCTTGCCGCAGCGACCGCCATTTCACCTTCTGCCGGAGTGTGACTACACGGTTTTTCGACGTAAACATGCTTTCCCGCTGAACAACCTAGAATGGCTGCGGGCGCATGCCAGTGATTTGGTGCGGCAACCACAAGCACATCGATGGCTTGATCGTCCAAGATCCGCCTAAAATCGCCAAAAACCTTAGGGGCGCGACCCTGTTTATCACCGACCATTTGCCCAACTCGTAGAGCTGCTCGCGAATCGACATCGCAAATTGCACCAATCTCTGTATTAGCAGCCGCCATCATTCCATTGGCGATCGCCGCTCCTCGACCGTTGACTCCCATAATCCCCAAAACTATTTTCTCGCCTGGGGAATTCGTCTTCGAATCCTGTGCACACGCTGTGCGATTGAGACCTGCAGATATCGCTGCGGCTGCGCCGGTTTTTAAGAACAATCGACGATCATGTTCGATTCTGTTTTTCATCTATTCACCTTTCATGACTAAAGAAGATGCTTGTTCCCTGCGATATCAACCTAACCGCATTGTATCAGGTGCCTCTGCGAATCACTGCCTCGTGATGCGGTCGAGTATCTTGCAGCACCTCAAATCCCGAGGTTGCATGGAATGACTCCGCCACCTGATCCATTCTTTGCTGGCTTGCAGGCCCTGCATGAACATAAAGCATGTATCGCCAAGTAATAGGTTGTTCGCTTCGCAGCATGACCGGCTGATCCCGACAAACCGATGCGCCCATCCATCCATCGTCCCGAACATGCCACTTACTGGGAAAAGTAAGGTTATCGGGGTGATCAAAATAGGTGATACCCTCAATGACATCCGAATCCACTTCCCCACTGTAATCGACCCACGAAAGCGACTGGCCGAACAAGTCCTTCTCTCCACTTTTACCATTTGAGCCAGTTAACATGCCGGATCCGAAAACATTGGAGATCGTTTTAGCAACTCGAACCGCAAGGAGCCCAAAATTCGTGACCCCTAATTCGAGTTGTGGCGAGACGCTCCGCATTGACGTCTGCAGTTCCAAAAAGAATTCACCTTCTTGCGCTGGTCGAATTGCGACGACTAACTCTTGCAAAATTAATGCTTCGGGATTATGTCCATCATACCATGCTAAATCGACTGCCATGCGTCCTTCTTCATTGCCATCCTCGTACGATCGCCACTGCGTTTGACGGATAACCGCTGTGGATTGATCAGACCAAAAATCGATTCCGAGAACTCGATGATGAGCGAACCAGACTGAACGGTGATGGTCGTGGTTTGAGGCACCGGGGTGACCCATACGAGTAAGTGGCAAACCAGAAGGACCAACCAAAGGAAAGAAGAAGGGACGGGGACATTGATCCGAAGCGTGCCAACGTACACGTTCCACACCATCGACTGCAAACGCGACTTGCTGATCAGGCAACGGTAAAACCTGACATCGGGGCTTACTTGCAAACACGAGTCTCTATCCTTCGAGCGAAGTATGACGTATCAGTGTGTCCCTCTGCGTGAAAGGGGCCACTCAATTAAGTTAACGAAATATCCACTTGGTGGTGGCATCGTGCCCAAGTGACCTAAGGTGTCAATGCATCGAGATAAAATCCCGGGATGCTCTGACAAAAGCACCCATAAGGAAAATTGTATGAATGATTCATCGGCCGTTAGACCACTTCAATCCTTCCAAGAGAAAAGTCCTTTTCCTCAGTCATTTCGATCAGGTAACCAACCGGCGAATCCGTGTTCTTCGGGACCGCCGATCGTGAGTCTCTCCGTACACAAGCCAATCCCCAACAACTATCCGATACCACCAAAAAATCAAAATCCGTGCTGGTTCATCGAGGGTCCACATTGTCTTGAAAAAATCGCTGGACGAATGCTGGTCAAACGTCGAAGGTTCCTTCAAATTGCAACCGGGCAATGGACATCATCGGTATACGCGACGAAATTTTCAATGCGAAGAACGGCTTCAGCGTACGCGCGAGAGTATGGGTTATTGCAAGGTGGACTCGCGAAAATTGTGTCCATCGATCCTTGCTCCTCGTGATCTCGCTCACGGAGAGTCAAGATTTAAGGATTATGTCATCCCTTGCCAATAACACTTGGACTCCATCTGCCATTCGAACTTTGGGGGGCGATAATCCTCGGCGATGCAATTACAATTTCGCAAGCAATTCCTCAGTTTCTTTGCGTACGGTCAAGATGCATCCGATGAATATCACCAAACGTTTATCCATCCTCTTTGCTTGGATGATTTTTCATTTGCCAGTAACCATGGCCGATGAGGAAACCAACAACCCTGAGATCTCGGCAACCGATCAAGCAGAAGAAGACTCCGACCTTGTTGCTGGACACAGCTATCACGGTGAAGTGTTCAATGAAGGTCCACGGCAGTCTGCAGTACTCATCCCAAACCTTGGATCCATTCAATTCCCAACATCCACAGAGCACGAGGATGCTCAGCTTTTTGTCGAACAAGGCATCTTGCAACTCCACGGATTCTGGTACCTAGAAGCCGAAAGATCGTTTCGACAAGCGTCGAAGATTGACCCAGATCTTGCAATTGCTTATTGGGGAATGGCAATGGCAAATCACAATAACGCCAAGAGAGCGCGAGGCTTTATCGATGAAGCGATGAAGCGACTGGACAAAGGTGCTGATGAACGCGAAAAGCTCTATGTCAAAGCGCTGAATCAATTAATCCCAAGTGAGAAAAAAGATGCAGACAAGGACCAATCGAAGGAAAAAAACGAGAATGAAGAAAAGAAAAAGCGGGCGGAGCAATACCTTGCCGCTATGGAAAAAGTGCTTGATGAATATCCTGAGGACATCGAAGCAAAGGCATTTGTTGCCGTACAAATGTGGATGGCTGACGGCTATGGATTAAAAATCACAAGTCGATACGCTGTCGACGCGCTACTCAGTGAAGTCTTTGCAGAAAACCCAGCTCACCCAGCGCATCATTATCGAATTCATCTTTGGGATCGTAATCGTCCAGAAAATGCATTGCAGGCGGCCGCTTTATGCGGACCGGCAAGTCCCGGTATCGCTCACATGTGGCACATGCCCGGACATATCTACTCGAAATTAAAACGCTACCAAGATGCTGCGTGGCAGCAAGAAGCTTCTGCTCGTGTTGATCACTCACACATGATCCGAACGCGTCTCATGCCTGACGAAATCCACAATTTCGCGCACAACAACGAATGGCTAATTCGAAACCTTATCTTTGTCGGCCGCGTTAATGAAGCAATCGACCAAGCAAAAAACTTGACCTCACTTCCACAGCACCCTCGTTACAACAGCCTCGAAAAGCGAGGAAGTCAAAAATTTGGAAGGCAACGGCTATTGCAGGTACTCACCGAGTACGAATTATGGGAGACGTTACTGAAGGAGACGCGAGGCCCGTACCTCAATGAAACCGGTAATGAAGAAATTGACCGTGATCGCTACGCTTGGATTGGTGTAGCGAACTACATGGTCGGTGATCGAACGGCAGGAGATGACGTATTAAATTCGTTCCAAAACGATCAAGATGCTTTGCAAATGCAAATTGACTCGCATGAGCAAGCTGAAAAAGAAAACAAGACGACTGAAGAAAAAAATACTGAAGGTGATTCGTCAAAGCGGCAAGAGAAAGACAAGCAAGATCAAGGAAAAAAAACTGATCAACCAGCGACTGATATCGAAGGACTCAAAAAGAAAAAACAACTTCTTGAACCACTCATTGCACGAATGCAATGCGCCCTGGCAGTTCTGGAACAAAACCTCGATGACTTTAAAGAATTTGAGAAGCAGGCAAAGCTGGAGGCAACGCTCAAGGCCCGCTGGCTTGCTACTGCGGGCGATCGATCCGAAGCAATCAAATTGGTGAAAAAGCAAACGGAGGGTGACACCTCTCAGGTTCGCCCTCTGGCAACACTCACACAGCTTTTGTGGGAAAACGATGAAAAAGAACAGGCTCTAGAAAACTTTCATCGCCTAAGAGAAGTAGCTGCTTATGCCGACCTTACAACTCCGCTTCTCTCGAATTTAAAACCTGTTGCAGAGATGGCAAAAACTGACGACGACTGGCGGTTGCCTCAAGCACCAAAAAGTGATTTAGGCGAACGGCCCAACCTCAGTGAACTTGGACCATTCCAATGGCAACCTTATTCAGCTCCAGACTGGGAAGTAAGAAACGCGGAAAATCAGATCGTCACTAACGCTTCGACTCAAGGACAACCTACCATTGTGATTTTTTACCTTGGTTTCGGCTGCCTTCATTGTGTCGAGCAGTTGCACACGTTTTCACCAATGCTGCACCAGTTTGCAGAAGCAGGAATCAAGATCATTGCCATCAGCACCGAAACACTAGAAGAACTGCAGCACGGCATTAATCAGTTTGAAAAACCTGTTCTGATCCCACTGATGTCAGATGCAAACCAGACTGCATTTAAAGATTTTAGGTGCTGGGATGATTTTGAAGACCAACCGCTGCATGGCACCTTTCTGATCGATGGTAGTGGGCGAGTGCGTTGGCAAGACATTAGCTACGAACCATTCAATGATCCGGAATTCCTGCTTAAGGAAGCCAAGCGGTTGCTCGCACTACCGTAAGGCAAAGCAGGTTATCAACCTTTTTCGAATAGCATGTGCTGACTAGCTTCGATAGCCTGATTCAACCGTCGCATTTTTGATCACAATTGAAATACCATCTCGAATCTGAACAGCCTCATTCTCACCTTGGCGATCGACAGCTGCTTGGTTCGTAATTGTCACATTCTCGCCTATCCGACAGTTCTTATCGAGAATCGTTCCATGAATTGTTGTTCCGCTGCCGATTCCTACCGGGACACGCCCCGAGGCAGCCAACTGTGATGGCGTCTCGATGTAATCGGCACCCATGACAACGCTATCTTTGATGGTCACGTTGTCACCAATCACGGTACGCAATCCAATGACGCTATTCTCGATCGTCACGTTATCACCAATTCGACATCCATCGGCAATCAAACTGCCAGAGATTCTTGCGTCACCCATGATTGTGGGTGGCAGAAATCTTGGCCGACTAAAAATTGGAGCATCGGGATTTCGCAACTCGAACGGTGGAGCCTTACCAGCGAGAGAGAGATTCGCCTCGTAAAATGCTCTTATCGTTCCGATATCTTCCCAGTAGCCATCGAATAGGTGCACTTGCACTTTGTGCGACTGAATCGCTTCAGGAAAAACCTCTTTCCCGAAGTCCTCGTGAGACGTGGACCTTAACAAATCTACCATTACATCTTTATTAAAAATGTAAAGCCCCATACTTGCCAAGCAATCACGACCTTGGCTTGGAATGCCTCGTGCATCGATCCAACTTGGATCCATTCGGACGCTCGCAAGTGCTTCTTCCGTTTGCGGTTTCTCAACAAACCCACGAACTTGTCCAGCGTCATCCACCTGCATGATGCCAAGTGAACTAGCGTCTTTTCTCGATACGGGTATCCCCGCAATCGTCGCATGAGCTCCCGACTCGATGTGCGTTCGCATCATGTCACGAAAATCCATCCGATAAAGCTGATCACCGGATAGAATCAAAACATGCTCAATCCAATCTTCCTCTAGGTGTATAAGATTTTTTCGAACGGCATCAGCTGTTCCTTGGTACCAATCGGTACCGGAATTGACGGTTTCTTGTGCAGCAAGTACCTCAACGAACCCACCACTGAAGTGGTCAAAGGAATAAGTTTGTCGAAGATGCCGGTGGAGGCTCTCGGATAAGAACTGTGTCAGCACATAGGCTCGATTAAGCCCGCTATTGATGCAGTTGCTGATCGGAATATCAATCAAACGATACTTAGCCGCCAGGGGCACAGCGGGCTTTGCACGAATTTTCGTTAGAGGGAAAAGTCGGGATCCGCGTCCACCACCGAGAATCAACGCTATCGTTCGGGAGAGATCCATGAAATGGAACCTTTTCTGATTTCAGAGGATTGATACTTTTCCTTGGTTGTAACCCGCAAATCCGTAATTTGATAGATTACCTCAGCCCCACTTTACCAGTACTTCTCAAACCGTACTGATCCCGCCCCTTGCAGGTCCGTAGAGTCGTCAAATCCAGCATCGCGAAGCACTGACAACATGCCTGGGGTACTTAGCGGTTTACCACCTGGTGGAACGTAGCCGATCATGGATGGATTTCCACACAAGAAAACGTGAGTGGTCGCCGGCGAAAAATCGACTCCTGCTGATTCAGCTAATTTTCCGGATCGAAAAAGATCTTGCAGATACTGTTTCCCGACATAATCTTCGAGCGACGGATCAAGATTAATGGGATCTCGAGTGGAATAGGGCAAATAGCAATACTGAGGGAACTGCTGCATCAACTTCTGATGCTCGGCCGTATAGCCTAAATCTGATGCATGCCGCACGCTCGTAACATTCACGATGCGTCCCTGATGACCACTAGCAAGCAGAGAGGTGACCATCGCGTTATGCGGCGCCTCACCTGTACCGGTGGCTAACATCAAAACCGTGTCACTCGGCTTTAGATCCCCAAGGACGTACTGGCCAGTGATCTTCTTTTGCACCTCAATTCGATCTCCTTCATGTAGACAAAACAAACGAGGAGTTAAAACAGGAGGGTTGCTGTCGGGAGACCCAGCGTGGCGGACAAGAGTGATGTAAAACTCCAAATAATCAATGGTATCGATGGGTGCTAGCTCACCAGCATCATCTAGCATGGGACAGGAGATGGAGTACGCTCTCCGAGCAAGTTTTCGTAGTCGCTTTTCCGGTACGTCTTCCGCCTGGGTATCGGGCAATCGAGGCTCCCAATTCCCTAGTCCCAACGCGACGTATTGTCCCGGGGAAAACTCAGGGATTGGCAAATCTGGACGGATTCGGAACTTAGCCAAATCCGGGTTAATATCAAGTCGCTGGATAATGGTGGCGTTGTAAAACCGATTCCGCAATTCGGCAGATTCGTCGTCGTCAATTCTGGCATTATTATTCGTATCACTCAATTTTTCTCTCCAACCTTCGTCGGATCTCTCCAAAATTATTCGTCGACGCTAGAGTGTGATTCGCGTTTAAAGATCCTGTGACATCAGTAGACTCGAAAAACAGCTTTGTTTCCAATTTTTCTAGTCCGCACGGCAGCCATCCGAGCAATATAATACTGGATTGAGATTGCCCACGGTTCGAATCTGAATGGTTCGACTGAGACCTTGCACACCCCGAGGCTCCCATCGCAAGATCATTATGCTGATTTCGGGGGATCATCATTAGCCAAGCATTCCGGTTGGTCCCGCTTTGCTTGGCATGGTATTCTCAAAAATGAGGCCTCTTTCCGTGAATCCGACGGAAGCGGTAGGCCTCGATCGTCATTTTACTATTCTGCCTTTTCTCGATTTTGCTCGAAGATTTGTCCGCATGTTGAATCCAGTTTTCAAACGCCGAGATCTCCTTAGCACCCTTCGATTAGTTTTCATGTGTCTTCTAGCAGGAACACCTCAGTACGGATCCGCAGAGACGTGGACGAGCCTACGAGGCAATTTTGCAGTCGAGGCAAAAATGCTTGGTCTTTGGGGTGACTCGGTAATTCTTCAAATGGACGATGGTAGACGCGTCGCGGTTAACCTTTTGGATCTCCGCAGCGAGAGCAGGATTCAAGCGAAAGAAATCGCAAAGCAGTTAGAGGAGTCTCGATTAACGCTTGTAGATGAATTAAAAGCACAGGCAACAGATGATGCGGCTCCCGCACCCAACCCGCTACCTGAACCAGATCCTGCGCCAGCGTATGTTGCTCCGCAAGCAAATGTTTCTGCCCAAGAATATCTAGATCAAGTTGACAGCGCTCTGATGTCTGGGCACTTAATCGTTCTGTATGATGCGCTTCCTCCAAGCTATCGCCAAAATGTGGACGAGGTGATCAAGGTTGCTACTGCAAACCTTGACGCTGTAGCTTGGAATGCAATCACGGGCACCCTTTATCAGATCGGCGATTTAATTGTTACTCGACAACGCTGGATTCTATCGAGTCCTCGAATCGCATCGCTGGGTCCAGCTGAACAGGAAATTTTTTCGGGTCCCTTTCTCACCCTAGCCGGTCTTCTTCGAGTTGGCTTTGACCCTGCGGCGATGAAGCTAGAAAACCTGCAAACTCGTGACTTCCGGCAATGGCTGCAAGAACGCGATGCCGCGATCGCACCTTATCTCGCACAGCTCATCGATCAACTCGGTGCTGCGTCTCTTCAGCAAGTGAACGTTGAATCCGAGGAGAATGGCATTGCGGTGGTCAGTGTTTCCACCGGTGGTGTTGGCCTGCAATCAAACTATGTTCAGATCGAAGGCCACTGGGTTCCACAATCGCTCACCGAAACATGGGCCGAAGATCTCGAGAATATGAAGCAATCTGCTTCGCTCGGTGATGATTCATCCATCTCCTCAGCAACGCTTTTTCTTCAACCTGTGCAACTCGTACTCACGCAAATAGCGGGAGCCCCGGATGCTGGAAGTTTTCACCAGCAGCTTGAGGCTGTATTCATTCCGGCTGAGAGTTTGTTAACCACCTTCGCTGGATCGCTCGGAAATACATTCGCGGGCAATTCAAACAATCGAGGCGGTGGCCAAGCTGGCTACGGCGACTACGAAATGGATATGCAGATGGAAATGGAAGGTGAAATGGATATGGAGATGGAAATGGATATGGAGATGGAAATGGAGATGGAGATGGAGATGGAAGAAGGCGGCCCTGGGCTTTCAACCATCGATTTCTAATCTCTTCAAGATTGCATCGACTCAGCTCCATCAATTTTTCGGTTTGGACATCGAGATGCTTCGATTTCCCAGAACACTTGAACAGTCCACTTAACACCGTCATGGACCATCTAAATATTTTCCGAGTCCTTCGGTAGCGACACACCCCACCGTTTCATGATCGCCATTCTCATGAGTTGCTGATCAAAAGAAAGCAAGAAAGTGAACCCACAAGCCAGTCCAAAGATATGTATCGTTGGTGGTGGATTATCCGGCTTAGCAACCGCATCGAAGCTTCAACGGCTGCTTCCCAATGCCGCGATTGAGATTCGCGAGGCAACACATCGAGTGGGTGGAGTGATTCACACCGAGCGTTTGGGCTCATACTTGGTGGATCATGGGGCTGACATGTTTGCAACAAACCCGCCAGCCGCCATTCAATTGTGCGAAGAACTAGGTGTATCAAATCAATTAATGCAGCCTCTAGCAGAAGACAGGGGAGCAAAAATCGTCTGCCAAGGACGATTGGTCCCGCTTCCCGAAGGATTTGTGTTGATGCGTGCGACGCAGTTGATGCCAATGCTTCGAACACCTCTGCTTTCAGTAACTGGTAAAGTCCGCTTCCTAGTTGAACGATGGATACCCCGTCGTAGAAAAACGGGTATTCAACACGACGACGAATCGATCGGAGAGTTCGTTTCCCGACGGATGGGAAGAGAAATGCTCGATCGGATTGTTGCTCCTCTTACTGCCGGTATCTATACAGCCGACATCAATCGACTAAGCATGCGTGCCACAATGGGACCAATTGCTGAGATGGAAGCGAAGTACGGTTCGCTTGCCAAAGCAACGGCAGCTCGTCGCCGCACGGGACAAGACTCAGTTGAAAGGAATAGCACTGGGGCTCGCTACAGTCAATTTCGCGCTTTCCAAGGTGGTATGATTCAACTCATTCAGTCGTTAGTTGATGATCTACCAGCAGAAACCATTCACACCGATTCACCGGTTCAAAAAATCACGCCACGAAAAAATGGTGGATGGCAAGTCGATCTCACCAAAAAGTCATTACTCTGCGATGAACTGGTTCTCGCTACTCCACCTCAGGTATCCGCAGAATTACTGCAAGATCAATGTGCTGTCGCTGCAAAACTACTGGGTGAAATTGAGGCATCATCTGTCGCAATTGTGATTCTTGGAGTCGATCAATCACAAATCAAGAAACCCGCTAACTGCTTTGGTTTCGTTGTTCCTCTTCAGGAAAACAAAAAAATCCTTGCGTGTAGTTTTGCGAGCGCCAAATTCGCCGAGCGAGCGCCAATGAATAAAGTTTTGATACGAGTATTTGTTGGCGGAGCGATGCAACCGGAATTACTCACCGGTACAGATCAAGCGATCATTAGTCTAGTACAGGAAGAGTTAGCACAATTAATCGGACTGGGTGGTGAGCCTGAAGTTGCAAAAGTGGTGCGATGGAATAACGCCATGCCGCAGTATCATGTCGGACACCTCGACCGAATCGAGAAGATCGAACAAGCGATCGAGCCTGTGCAACATCTCACGATGATCTCCAACGCTTTTCACGGCGTTGGGATCGCACCGCTTATCAGCCAAGCAGAGAAAGTCGCGAAGACCATCGCAGGTCGCTACCAGAAATAAGATTAAGCGACGCGTCTTGCAGAAAGTGATGCAGATTCGGTTGTGCCACGCAGCACCACCGATCGGTCGGTTAACGGAAATCGAATTCGACTCAAAGCATTTTGAAGTGCAACGCCGTCTCGAAATCGCTTACTTGGCATGGGATCAATTGCTTTCCTAATGAGCGACACTAGCTCATTCGAAAGCCCTCTACGCAAACGATTGAACCCCGGGAAGCTATCAAATGGATACTCAGGTGTTTCACCAGCAAGCATCCGGTAAATGACCAGCCCAAGAGAAAAAACATCACTCCGATACCCGGGTTTACCCATCGCCTGTTCAGGAGCCATATAACCGAGGGTGCCACTGGCTGAGACGTGATGACCTCCTCTTTCAACTCTAGCGAGACCAAAATCGCTTAACTGGATGGTTTGGTTCGAGAATAAGACAAAATTCTCAGGCTTTATATCTCGATGCAAAATTGACTGCTGATGTGCGTAGGCGAGACCGCTAACCATCTGAGCGATGTAATGAATTGCAGTGGATCGAGACATTCGTCGCGTCATTCGATCTTCGAGTGTCTCTTCGCCCAACGGAAAAACCATGACGAAATGGCCGTCGATAAACCTAGCGTCTTGTAGTGGCAAAATTCCGGGATGATCAAGGCGGTCCATGATTCGGACTTCTCGCTTGAGATCATCGAACGAACCACACTGAGCTACTGAACACAGATCGGGAATTTTCAAAGCGACGTTTCGATCAACGATCAAGTCACGAGCAGCATAAACCGTTGCAAACCCGCCTTCCCCCATGCGTTTAATCAAGCGGTATTTGTCCAGCCTCGCCCCTACTCTAAGGGGACGGGGCTCATCAGAGGTTCCGCGTAATATCTTGAGGGAGGCTGCCACTGGCTTCTCTTATGCCGGAAAACAGAGGTTGAAACCATTACGCTAACCATCAAAACAACCACTTGGGGTGGGTGACTGATGTCAGCGATAGGCTTCAATCCGAGTGAACGAGACGATCTCTTTTTTTAGATCGTCAAAATCGGCACATAACCTAAGTTTTTCAGAACCTTATTTGATTGAATCACTAACCAGCGATTTCTTCACCGGGGCAGCAACAAAGCATTGACACTTCTGTCGCCGTGTCACACCAAAATCGTGTAGAAGAATCCACTGCCTGTTCGGTAAGATTTTGAGAACGGATTGACCCCAAAAACTCGTAATAACGATGTTTCACTGCTTGATACGACGCAGGGTCAACAGCCTCATTTCCGCAACATTCGGCTCCTTCGGACCCTGAAGGCGCAGATCCAAAGAGCCTCTGCCTGCGGGTAAATTGAGCTCACCAAGCTTCATTTTTGCCCAATGTTTTTCGTAGCCTTCTTGTCTCTCGACTCGATCTTCTTCGGCGCCGATCAGTGGTGTTTCATGCATTTGAGTCATTTCCACGGTTAGCGTCCTATCTTGGAAACTCAGTTCCACTTGGGCACCAACCGCCGCAGCAGCTGCCGCATAGTACATCTCGACTTCGAATGTACCTTCCGCAAGAACCTCCACATCCCAACTAATCTTATCCTCGGAGCCGCCGGACCAGTTCAACATGTAGGTTGCATTTGGAAAACGATTACTTCTCTTCACATTGCCGTGATTAGTTGCATCTCTGGCCGGTAATTGCGTTAATTTTTCATCGCGATGCCCCACCGTGATAGGCCTGGATTCTGGATCGACAGGATTACTTGCTTCGGTTTCACGCACCCAGCGAGTAAGGGCCTGCTGAAGTTCTTTTGCCACCGCTGGATATTGCTCGGCAACAGGATGCGTCTCCCCTGGATCGGCCAAAAGATCATACATCTGTCCGTCTGCTTGCAGGCGGAATCGTTCCGTTCGAACGCTCGCACGCTGCTTCCAAGCACTAAACAAAAGACGACTGGACAGCGGTACATTTGCACCACCCAAGACGCCTGCAAGAGAAATTCCATCGAGAGGCTTCCGTGGCTCGTATTGAATTGAAGCAAACTCGGCGAGAGTCGGCAGTAAATCAATCGCTCCACCAACTTGCTTGACTGTAGAGCCTGCTGCAATCTTTCGAGGGTACTTAATTAAACAAGGTACTCTCAAACCGCCCTCGTGAGTTGTTCCTTTTCTACCCTTCATCCCTCCGTTGAAACGCGATCCATTTGGACCATTGTCGGAAAAGTAAAGAACGATGGTGTCCTCAGCCAAATCGAGGTCTGCGATACACTCAAGAACCTTTCCCACATTTTGATCAATATTCTGAGTCATCGCGAGCGCTGCGCGAGTGTGCTGTATATTTTCGGAACGCGAATTTTGCCGAGCAGTATCCCCAACGATTTCTTTATCGACAAACTCTTGCCAATTTTCATCAGGCACCTGCATCGGAGAATGAGGTGTGTTGTATGGCAAGTAAACCAGAAACGGCTTCTTGCGATTCCGCTCGATGAATTGAATAGCGTGATTTGTCAAATCATCAATAATAAAACCTGAACCCTGTACGATTTCACCATTATGTTCCAACATGGGTGAAAAGTAGTGTCCCCAATGACCACTACAAAACCCGTAAAACTCATCGAAACCACGCGCGTTCGGATGGTACGGATACTGCATTCCACTATGCCATTTCCCAAAAGCAGCCGTAGCGTATCCGGCTCGCCGAAAGACCTCGGCAATTGTCTCTTCGTCTTCGTTAAACCGTTCTCCACCGGTTGACGTACTGTAGACACCCATGCGGGTGTGATAGCGACCGGTGAGAAACTCAGCTCTGGTGGGTGAACAAACAGCACAAACATAAAAATGCTCAATAACGGCGCCGTCGCGAGCCAAAGAATCAATTGACGGAGTCGCCAAATTAGGATTGCCGTTGTAGCTGATATCGCCCCAACCTTGATCGTCAGCCAGAAAAATGACGATATTTGGGGAACGTGCTTCGGATACGGCATGACAGCCAAACACTAGGGCAGCTACTGCCGACCACAAATATTTATTTGAATGAACTTTTTTTTCACGCTGATGAAACATGTGTACCAATCTCGCTTATGAGCCAACGTCGCTTGATGAAACGGGATCCTATCGTAAGTGGCTTCGTCATTTGGAGCAATTGACGCAGAGGTTTACTTGCCTATCGAATTTATCGGGTCATTGATCCCAGCTGGCGATTCGATCGGAGTAATTCCTTAATTGGTTCTTGTACTTCTCCAAGAGCGTTAACCCCACCAGTAATAGGACGCCAGTTGTGATGCCAAATCCCCACCAAACCCAAGAGCCCAATGATTGATTAGCATGCCAGACCATGCTTACGGTTCCCAACAACACAAAAGCTGCGCCAAGGAACAAGAAAGCTCGAACCCTGAGGATCACGCCAGCCACCATTCCCAATAGCGACAATAGCACAAGCATAATCGGCCCCATCAGACTGACACCGATTTGCTGTATCAGCATGTCAGCAGTACTGCTCAAGTAGATCGTCAGCATCGCAGCGTATCGAATGAATGCGACGGTAGTATCGTCCATCGTTTCCCGATACTTGCTGACCGCGAACAGCACACAAAAAGCAGGTGGAATCAGCCACAATTGCGGATGATCCATGAACGCCCAACCAGGAGTTTGCGTCAGGGTAAACCACCACGCAACATTACCTAAGCCGACCGAAACCACTCGGCTCCAAGTATGTCTCCACAAGTGGCTTACCAATCCGTAATAGATAGCGCCAACAAATAATAACACATCGTATCGAATAACGGGTTGAGAAATCAAACCACCACCCAGCCACTCATAGGAACTCGTCCAAAAACCAATAATCGGAATCAAAGGTAGCAAGAACGCGTTTCGCTGAAATGCGCTTAACAGAACCCCATCTTGAATTCGCTTCGCTATCTCAGTGGCACCGACACTAACAAAAGCAAGAGCCATCACGATGTAGTACCAATTATCTCGCATTTCAACGAACAACCAGTCAGGACGACACAAATAGAGATGAAGCCAAACGACTGCGGCTAGAAATTGTGAAGCGTAGACAGCGAGCGTGCGATTTTCATCGCTTAGAGCTAATCGCTGTTGCAATTTGAATCTTGCATTCGTGCCAATTGCCAAAACTGCCGACCCAATTGCAAGAGCAGCTATCACGAACCCTACGAGGAAAATCTGGGCATCTGGCAATTCTGCTAGCGACTGCTTGTTGATCGCAACTAACTCAAAATTGATGGTCAATTCAAAAGTCAGCATTACACAAAGCGAGAATAACCCAATAAGACAAACCAAACCCGCACCCCATCGCACTGGCGGATCCCACTTCGTTGATACACTGCGTCCTAACATGACCGGTAAGACCCAGGTCATGACAGGCAATAAAAATGCTGAAACAACAAGCCAACGCATGGAAATCTTTAACAAGGAAAAGGCTTCCAATTGCAAGTCTAAACTTGCCCACATCGCGATAGCCAAAAGGGCAGTTGCGATGGAGATTTTTCGTAGCAAATCAGAGTCTCGCGAAGTGGCACACTGCGCGATCGCCCACCCCCCCAACGCGACGCTCGCAATTAGAAGATGAATCGCTGGCGGTGTCTGGTTGGTTAAAATGAGACCAACAACGATGGACCCACAACCAGAAGTGACCAACGCGATCATTCGCAGTAGGGCATCTCTTGCAAAGGATATCGTTTGTGCCTGATCGCAGCTTGCTCGACACACTCTAATCGCTATCGAATCACACCAATACGAGAAAGTCCCATTCAGCAGCGCAATCGACGATGCAGCGACTGCAAGTCGTTCGATACTAGATAACTGCCATCCGCCAACAACACTTACGGTCGCGAACGCGGTAACTACCGCCGACTGATACAAGGCAATTAACCAAGTCCACCTTTGATTCAAGTTACGGACAATCAAAATCGGCAACAAAGCGATGCTCAGCAACTTGATAAGATGTAATGGAAGAAAAACCGCATTGAACGCCGCAATGCTTGGGAACCAATCAAAGACACTGGACACGAGATCAAGCGTGCTTATCGCTGACACAGCGATAAGAATTCCATAACACGGAACAGCTGAATTCGGTTTACCTGTGATCTCAGATCTGGATGATTCGCCCTTGACATTGGACCAAATGAATAACCAAGTAATCGACCAAACAACGAAGATCTGCGAAAACGACCAAAGTGTCATCACTGGAATCAATAGGTGACTAATTTGCAAAGTCCCGCCAATCAAAACCCACCACGCAACAGTTTGGTTCGTGGTGGCATGAGCCACGCTATTTTCTCGAGCCGCCTGGCGGCGAACCAAACAACCGGAAACGACAATCAATACCAGCCCTAAGAATCCAAAGTAATACTCGTCTGGATAAAAGAAAAAGGTGATCAATGGCGCCACGATCGCAACCCCGACAACAAACGCTTTACCCAAGCGATCTTCACTAGCCCTGTCGCGCCAATATGCTGCAATTGCCGTTACCACCCAGACCAAGCAAACACAAAGCCGACTCTCAACCTCGTCAAGTGGAAAGACTAAATAAATAAGCCACGCGATTTGTCCCGCCAATATTGAAACGCCTATCGGCCAGCTTGCGACCAAGAACTTATTTGCGCGACTAGGATCGCCAATGCAATGATTGCCGAGCTTGGACACCAGCACAATGGAAGCAGCAAGTGAGACTAAAAATCCGCCGTACCAGACCTCAAAGTGTGAGATCTCAAAAAACACACGAACGGTTGTTAATACTGACGTGATGACACCAACGAGGAATCCGAAACCGAGTGCGAGCGGCAGCACCGGTTCGGCCGCTTGCTTCTCATCACTCAATTTTTCCCGCAAGAAGCTCATTCCCCATAGAAGCGAAGCGAGACCGGCTAGCTGTAGAAAATATGCAAATCGCGGTGCGTGAATAAACGGCAACGCGATGACAGCTGCCGAGCAAAAGAGACAAACTGATGCAAACCTTTTCCACGAGACGGAGAAGGAAGAGTCGCCAAACCTGAACCAAACAGACCCCAACAAACTCCACAAGACTACAACAAGCATGCTCAATTGATATGGATTCTCCCCTCTTGAAACTTGAACGATCCAATCCGCATACAAAAATCTGGCAGACACAATCGAAATGATTGCGAGTGAAAAAACTTCCACAATCATTAACGCTTTTACCACATGTTCGCTAGTTGGTTGCACTAGACGGGAAGTAATTAAACGATAAGAAACGCCCGCTAAAAAAACCATGGAAGTCGACACGACGATTAAATAGTTACGTCCCTCATGGATTGAGAAAATCTCGGACGCAACTCCGCAACTAGTCTGCGCGACGAGCAATAATGAGCCAACGATGACGTAGCCCCCTCGCCAAACTTCATTCACGAAGTAACGCTTCAGGAAAGTGCCAAGCAGTAGATACTCAGCGAAAGCACCACAAACGAAGTAAAAGAAATCAAGATGCCCCTGAACAACACTTAACGAGATGATGGACTGCAAATAACCGGTTGCCACGGCAACGCAACCGGTTAGTAAAGACAAAGACATTGCCCATGCTTCGACTGAATGCGGGCCGCTAACAAGCTTGACATTCGCACGGTCCCACGTCGATTTAATCATATTTCGAGCAGACGCTCGATCCAATTCATCCAAATCTTTCGGCCCTGCTATTTTCAGGTCGAATCTGCTTGCAAACAAAGCGACTAACTCGCGTATTACCAGCCAAGCCAAAGCTATCCCTGAAAACAGGACGGAGAAAATCCACCACACTCCGCCCGACACAAAGTGATCAACCGTGAAATACGCAATGGGAATCCACTGATACGTTAGGCCCGCCGTCAAAAGAATGGAAAGCGATTGCGCGAAAAAAAGACGTTGGTTTGATGCCGAGTAAATTGCTGCCAACAGCATCAAACCAATTGCGAACGACAGCAATAAATTTACTTTGCCTATCGGCGCAGCGGACGCAAGCAACACTAGGCAACTGCCAACCATCGATAACACAGTGCCGTCGGTAAATGACAAACGGATTTGAGAATGTTGCGAGTCACTTTTAATCCAAGTAGACAATCGACCTTTAGACAAAAGACGAGAAGAGAAATCGGTCAGCAATAAAGTGATTCCCGAAAACATTGCCGCCCACGCAAAGGGCTCGACGGACGTTACGGCAAACCAGGTAAATGGCTTCGTAAATGACAACCAAAATAACGAAGCGACCGCACAAGAACCAACAACTATTTTTGCATCGCCAAACCGTACAGAAAACGCGACCGCTAGCACCAATCCCATCAGCAAAGCAAGCAAGACGTTCAGCCCCCAAAGCGGAAACGCCCCGAGGCAAGTCGTCGGTAAAATGACTAGCGCGCTGGCGATAGCTAGCGCGACCAAGACCCATCCTTTTAAAGAACGCTTAATCCAAATTCCACGTTCCTCGTTGCGATTCAAGGCCAACCAAATAGCAACGACGATGCAAATCCCTAGGACAACTACCAAAGTTTCCCCGGATAAAATTCTCATCCACAAAAATGATTCATGCAGCATGCCGGATAAAGTCAATTGTTGTGCTGAAAACACACAAGCCAAACCTACCGGGATGGCAACCAAAGCGGACCATTCATGCTGTCGAGTCCGGTAAGTCGCCCACAAAAACGAACTCGATAAAATGCCAGACCATACCCATAACCAGTCGTTGGACGACGCCGATGGAACAAAAAGAATAAAAGTGATTGAAACCAGCATGAAGGCGGAGATCATTCCTGTTAGTGAATGAGTCGCCGCTCGAGCATCTAGCCTTACACCATTGGCGACCGCTCCAAGACCCATCAACGCAGGTATCAACGACAGTGTCAGCGGAAGATAGTTTTTCGTTTCGGTCTCGCCGATACGAATCGCTAAGTAAGCCGCTGAAATAAGGCAACCATAGACCGTGATCGCTACAAACATCAAATGCAAACGTGATAATGCACGGCCCATTCTGGGCGTCGTTCTTCCTCGGGCGCGGATAAGAAATCCTGCGACTGCCAATACCGCCAACGAGGCGACCATGAGCAACCAACCAGCATGATCGCCAAACCTCTCAACGGCCGCTCGGCCAAACGGCAGTAGCCCAACCGGAAGCACGAAACTGGCGGTCAGCATTCCTCTGAAAGCGACGTGGGTCAATGCTGAGATATAAGAATAGGCCAATCGACAGTAAACACCGGAGGCAATCGCGATGAAACCAAGTGTCACTGGATCACCCAATGCAACCAGCGAAACATCTTCACGCACTGCCGCGATTCCGGCTAACACACTTAATGGAATCAACAAGATCGCGATCAATAGCACCGCGCGACTGGTATGCCGCAATTTCCATCGCCTTAGCGTATAAAGACCCGCAGCACCGATCGCCGAGTTTGCTGCTAAAAAGATGATGGATGGGACTAATCGATGCGTATCAACAAGCGTGCTCCAAAGAGTTCGCACTAATCCAATCGAACAGACGACGATCAAAATGCCTGCCACAATTTCGCCCCAGCGAATATTGTGGGAAGAGAGGAACGATTGGATAATGTCGCTAATTGATAATTTTATAGATGGAGCTTTCGCAGTCTCACGCTCCTCATCGCGTGATGCGGGCTCGTGATTCTTAACATCAGCTACTAAATCCGTGTCGAACAATTTCTTCGGAACGTGAAGTGACTCGGCAGCAACGATCTCAGCCGAATCAGCGTTTGACTCGGCGTGGGTGGAAGATACTTTATTCAGGGATTTTGCTGCGACTTCCGCTCTAACTGGCACCGGTTCCTTCGTTTGTTGAACTGACGATTCCAGATTCGATTCAGTGTTTGACAAGGAACCAAGATCCCAGGGATCAATCTGGTGTGGTTCGAATGAGGGAACGATCTTGGTTTCCCTTTGAGCTGCGCTTGATTGCCGAGAAACAACACCTTTGGACTCAACCTCGGGATCGCCATATTGCGATCTCCTTAGAGCGTCCATAATTTGCGTCTTTTGCTCTTCGCTTAAGTGACGCTGAAGAAAAATGCGGTGAATGACTCTTCGAGTGGCCGCGAATTCATCTATTGAATTCTCGACTACGAGTTGACGCGGATTCGTATTTTCGGTCTTCGGCAAAAATAATCGAAAAAAAGCAGCAAGAATTAACCACGAGAGATGCCCCAAAAGAGTGACCACCGCCCATATCATCAACAGAATAAACCAGATTTCCATCATGTGAGCTCCGGACAGATCGGCAAATCATTTTGATTGAACATGAACAGAAAGAACAAGCTTCCCCGGGTTACAGCGAGACCTACATTGATTCTGCAAATACTCTTTGAGAGTCTGATTGTTAAAACGAGCCCATTATCCAGAACAACTTCGCCAAATGCTTTTTTTTTCTTCGGTTTAGCTTGAAAGCCTTGGCGACCGCCAACATGTATACTAACGGGGGCGGTGTCATGTTCCTCACACTTTCATCTCACAAACAATTGACAAAAGAAAATCTGCCGGAGCACGCATCTCTTGAAAGCGTGATGGCACACTACATCGAGTGCATCGAGCGGGGCGAGGAGGCGAATCCTGAATCCTACCTAGATAAGTTTCCCGAGCACGCAAGTGAGCTGAAGACCTTTTTTCGAAACCATCATTGGCTCGATGAAAGCGATCCCGAAGAATCACCTTTAGCAGGCAAGATGGTTGGTTCTTATCAAATTGAGGTAGAACTGGCACGCGGTGGCATGGGGGTGGTGTACCGGGCAAGACAGCAAGGCCTCGATCGAGCAGTCGCCCTCAAACTGATTAGCACAGGCCGCTTGGCTGGTAGTGAGGAACGACAAAGGTTCCGCATCGAGGCAGAGGCAACCGCGGGTCTTCAGCACCCCTGCATCATCCCAATCTATGAAGTCGGTAGTTGGGAAGGAAATGAATTCTTCTCGATGCCACTAATCGAAGGAACAACTCTACAGAATTACGTTACCGAAGATCGCCTCACCGACGAACAGATCGCTAAGACGGTACTACAGATCACTGAGGCAGTCGCCTACGCACATCAGTCCGGCATCATTCATCGGGACTTAAAACCAGAAAACATTCTGATCAACCACGACGGACATCCACTGCTAACCGATTTCGGACTTGCGAAGTGGCATCGCAAAGGAACAACCTTAACACGTACAGGTCAGGTACTCGGATCTCCCCATTACATGAGCCCTGAACAGGCAAGTGGAGTGACCGATGCGACCGAGTCGACAGACATCTATTCTCTCGGCGCAATTCTTTACGCACTACTGACAGGATCGCCACCTCATCCAGGCAACAATATGGCCGAGGTGCTTCGTAGTGTTCTTCAAGATGAGCCAATTCGACCTAGGTCGATCCAAAGAGACATCTCAATAGAGCTTGAAAAAATTTGTCTCAAGGCAATGAGCCACAATCCCGTTGATCGATATCTTTCGGCTAATGATTTGGCAGAAGACCTTAGGCGTTACATCGCTGGTGATCCAACCATCGCCTCAAACTCGGGTTTAATGGATCGAGTTGCGAGAGAACTACGGCGTGATCAACATCAAGGACACTTCAAAAAGTGGGGAGCATCGCTGATCGCAATTGGAGTCATCGTTTGCCTGAGTCATCTCGTAATGTTTTTACTGAACCAATGGGAAAACCCAACATGGCTTTCTTTCTGGCTTCCTCGAGCAATCATGCTGGCGATGATTACAGCAGTGATTATCTATGCAAGAAACGGATCACTGCTTCCGCGCAGTGCCGCGGAACGACCGGTCTACTCCATCTGGATCGCATATCTGCTGACGCTCGCAACGGTCAACCTACTTGCTGAAATTAGTGGTCAAAACGCCTACAACATGTTCGTGATTGCTGCGGCGTTAAGTGGATTTGGCTTTATCGCGATGTCAGGACATGTTTGGGGGGGATCTGCTTTGTATGGAGTCGCTTTTCTATTGGTTGCAATCGTGTCACATTTTGCCCCAACCTACAGCCCGCTTTTATTGGGATTCACATGGCTAATGAGCCTTTCTTCTTTAGCAATTCACTATAACCGGCGAGACAGAAGATCGATTGATCCGCCGACAAACACTCATTCAGGCGGGAAAATATAGATTTGGACTGCAAGAACCGATTCTTGGCCGTGGTTGAAAATTTGATTTCACTCAGATCGTTGGTGCCCTATGATAAGCGGGCACAAGTTGACTGTACTCGATCCACCGATTCGATTTCGTGCCGAACTACACTACTGAAACATGAACCTTGTATTTACTGTCTGATGATCCACGAGGCTCTTTGAGAGAATAATTCCATGAAAAATATCCATTCATTAAATCGACGACATTTTCTTGAGAGCACTGCTCTCGTTGCCGTTGCGGCATCGTCGCCTGCCATCGCGCAACCCACCGAAACACCTACCCCAGAAACGCTAGTAGGTGAGCTTTACGCGAGCCTTGCAGAAAAGCAGAAAAATGAAATTTGCTTTGACTGGAATCATCAGGACTCAAAACGTGGACTGTTACGTTCTTTCGTGGCGAATAACTGGAACATTACAAAAGCTGAAATCAACTCCGATTTCTACAACGATTCGCAGCGCGCGATCGTCCAGAAGATTTTCGAAGGAATCATTGCACCAGAATGGCATGAACGTTACTACCAACAGCTCGAAGATGATGCAGGTGGATTCGGCAACGAGCAATCAATTGCAATCTTCGGAAAACCAGGAGAGGGCAAGTTCGAAATGGTCATCACCGGTCGGCACATGACGCTGCGGTGTGATGGAAACTCCGCGGACCATGTCGCTTTCGGAGGTCCGATTTTTTATGGACACGCTCCGACTTTCAACGAGGATCCTCAGCACACCGACAATGTGTTTTGGCATCAAGCAACGGAAGCAAACAAGCTTTATCAAATGCTTGACCGACCACAGCGGGAAGCTTCGCTCGTGGCCAAGACCCCCAAAGAACAGTCGGTTGGCTTCCGAGGAAACAACGGAGGTTTGACCGGACTTCCTGTTTCCGAAATGTCTAATGACCAAAAAGAACACTTGCAAAAGGTCTTAGGACTCTTAACCGAAATGTATCGAACGAGTGATCGAGAAGAAGCGATGCAGTGTCTGAAAACCCAAGGCGGTCTCGATCAATGCACACTGTCGTTCTACAAAGATCAAGATCTCGGGAATGATGGTGTCTGGGATAATTGGCGAATCGAAGGCCCATCGTTTGTCTGGCATTATCGTGGAGCACCACATGTGCATGTATGGGTTAATGTAGCGGACAGTGCTGAGGTAAAAACTAACAGCTAGGCCAGGCTCACAGGTTTCAGCAATCGTAAACAACTCATCGTGGCATCATGGCCACGATGAGCGTACTGCCCCAGATCTTCACTGTCGTGCACTCCACCACCATTCTGTTTTCTGCAAATCTAGGTGAAATAGCACAGATTCCTTCGTAAGCTGTCGACATATCGCCTTGATCAAAATTCCTTCAACACGGACGAGACCCGTGTCAATCGTGGCGTCGGACTCACCTTCAGATGCTTCTGTAACTTGAATCGTAGATGGATTCACTAGGTCAAATCGCGGCAAATCTCCGGTATCGATCCGATTGCAAGATTCTGTCTTGAAAATGAATTGGGTTTTAAGCATCCTCTAAGGACGAGAGAGAGTCACCTTCCCCCAAACCCCACCCACCCCGTGAGTCGTGCCATGCGTGGAGCAGCCTATATTGTGGCGGCTATTGCCGCTGTTGGAATTATGTTGGTCATTGCGAAAGGTCCTGCTGAAGAGCAGTCCGTGACCGATACCACATCAACCGTATCA
>JADHOA010000323.1 GCA_016779185.1 Rubripirellula sp. | reverse complement strand
CCAGCGATCGCGTTCAGAATCCCAGCGATCGCGTTCAGAATCCCAGCGATCGCGTTCAGAATCCCAGCGATCGCGTTCAGAATCCCAGCGATCGCGTTCAGAATCCCAGCGATCGCGTTCAGAATCCCAGCGATCGCGTTCAGAATCGCGTGATCTCGCTCAGAATCAAGTGATTCCTGTCAAATTCAGTCGGCTATGACCCAAGTTTGATGACGCTTTTTGGATGGTTGAGCTTCCCCAATCTCCTGAAACCCACGGTTTGAAGGTTTTTCTGCTCAACTTTTGCGTGTCCGGACTCCTACGTACTGAATTAGGTAGGTCAGAAAAGGCATGCAGGAAGGAACTTGGAGTGCCGAATTCCCTGAATGGGTGATAAGAAGTTCCGTCTGTAACGATCAGGGCATGATCAGCCCCCAGTTTCCTTTTACTTTCATCTCTTTTCATTCAAAAGAAAGTTGAGAGACGGAAGCTGCTAGATACCATCTGAGGAGTCATCGCAATTCGTGACTTTTTTCTCCGAATTGCTCATCATCTTAAGCTGCACATCCGAGACGGCATCCAAATGGATACAAGTGAAACCCATCGTTATTCGGTTGACGAAGTGGATCTCTTGCTCGCCAACGCGAGATTACGGGACGAACTGGAGCCCTATCGAGATGAATCGATTGAGAACGAGTCCGTTAGTCGCATGCCGCTTCAGGTAGAGAATGCCTACTTGGAATCGATGTTGGCTTGGGAACGTGCTCCCGCACTTCCAATCTCCAATTGGTTCAGCCCATCGCTGCAACTTCCGTCCCCCGACTCGCTTTCCGACGAACAGGTCGCCAGGATTCTAGTCGAGACGATTGACCAACTTCATTCCCAAAATGTTGTCCTTCGGTTTACCGACCACTTGTCCGATCGTGAACTTTACAAGGTGATCTTCAGGGATATCCTTCCTTGTTGCGAGAAGAAAGTAGAGATCGCGGGCAAGAATCTTGAGTGGCGTTGCATTGAAGATAACGAAACATGGCTTCGCTACTATGCATCGGCGGTTGATCGTCGTAGGTTTCAAGAGGAGCATGGAATCGAATTGCCTCCCTCTGAGACGCCGAGATATCCGCGGGAATTGCCCGGTTAATTCCGGAAGGGGATGATTGAGAGTTGACTTACTCTCGAATATCAGGCTGATGCCGAAGAAGAATAGACGCTTCGCAAAATCCCATGAATCACACGCAACAAAGGCGTTTCCGTAGAGCTACGGGAACGCCTTTGTTTTTTGCGAGCGGAGGTACAGTCACAATAAAAAACGCCAAAGCGTCAAGCCCTGGCGTTACTTCAAAGTATCCTAGCGTTCGTTCAAAGTATCGAGTTGTTTGCGACTAAAATGCCTTACCAGCGAAGCCCAAACTGGGCGCCGCCAGTGTCTCGATTGTTTCCGCCACGCAATGGGCCATCGTGTTGTGCTTTGACCGCTACCTCACGGGGTGGTTCTTCAATTTCTTCTTGCTGAGCTGGAGCTTCCACCGCAGCAGCGTTCTGCTGTGCCGCTTTGATTGACAAGGCTATCTTTTGCGTATCACGATCAAAGCTGAGGACTTTTACTTCAACCTCCGAGCCTTGTTGGACAAACGCATCCACTTTTGACACACGATGATGAGCAAGTTCACTGACATGGACTAACCCTTCAACTCCCGGTGCCAGCCGTACAAAGCATCCGAAGGTGGCAGTACGCGTTACGGTTCCGCGGTGAATGCTGCCGACGGCGAAATCCGATTCTGCCGCACTCCATGGATTTTCTAGCAAATCACGATAGGAGAGAGAGATTTTGCCAGTGGATTCATCGATCTTATCTATCTTCACCCTAACTTTTTGGCCCTCCTCGAGCACTTCACTCGGATGCTTGACTCTTTCCCAGCTAAGTTTGCTGATGTGAATCAAGCCATCCAATCCACCGAGATCCACAAATGCTCCAAAGTCTTTGATGGAACGAACCGTACCTTCGGTTTCGTCTCCGACTTGGATCTTTTCTAGCTGCTCTTGACGTTTCTCTGCCCGCTCACGTTCCAAAATTGCTCGGTGACTAAGAACTAAATTGCCGCGCCTGACATTCGACTCGGTGACAACGCACAGAAGTTTTTTGTCGACAAACTCGGAGGTGTCTTCGATGCGATATTCGGTGATTTGACTGATCGGAATAAAGCCTTTGACTCCACCGACTTTACACTCCAAGCCACCCGTATTGGTACCAGTGACCGTCGCTTCGACAACCGTCCCTTCGTCTAGATCTTCCCAGTCATTCGCTTCGACGGTTCCACCCGGCAAGCTCAGGGAGAATAGCCCGTCTTCGCGATTCAGGCCACGAACGATTACTTCGACCGCAGCGCCAATCGCTGGCTCTTCTTTGAACTGTTCGAATGGCACTACGCCCTCGTCTGGGCCGCCGAGGGAGATAAACACATCGTCGGCATGGATCTTGAGTACCACCCCGTGAACTCTGGCTCCGTCTTCGATCGGATTTTTCTTGACGGATTCGGCGGCAGGTCCAGCCATCATGCCATCAAAATCGTCATCACCAAGAAGCGATTCAAATTCGGCCTGCACGTCATCAGGCAGTGCTTGACGAACATTCGGGACAGAGATTTTTGATCTTCGAGGTTGAGCGTTGGGGAACGCGTTTCCGCCGCTGTTACCTGCTTGTTCCGAGTCGTTTTTCTCACCACCGAGTCGAGGTCGAGGAGCTTTTTTCTTTTTCTTGCCGTCCGCCGTTGGCTTACTGCCGGCCTGGAGTTTCTCGGTGTCCACAGCAGGAGAAGAAGGTTTGTTGATGCCTCGCATCGAGAGTGGTCCGGTACCCCGAGCGATCGTTGTCGAACCGGTTGTCTTACCGCCTTCACTACCAGCAGTGTGATCCGCTGCGTCGATGATCGCAGGATCGCTAACGTCCGAATTGACGACCGGTGTATTTTGAGTGTCCACGGATACCTCTTCAGTCTTTTCCTCGGTCGCTAAGCTCTCGCTAGTCGGAGCTTCGGCAGAGGTTGAATCTGTATGGGTAGAAGAAGTGGCCGGTGATTCCGGCTGGTCGCCATTGGTCATCGATTTTCTATCGCGTGAACGGGATCATAGGTCTAAGTGGTTTTTCGAGATGGGTAATACGTAGAATCTATAGCGATCCCCACCCATTTCGGGCCCGTAGTCTAGCAATCCCGCACCACCCTCGGTAGCCTTCCCTGACCGATTCTATAGCCGTGTTGGAGCCAAATTGTGCCGAAATTCGATTCGTTTGCCGAGTCTCTCGCTCGTTTATTGCCTGCTGAGCTACAGCTGGCTGTCTTAGGGTGCGAAATCCCTGGCCTAGATGGGGGGCCGGAGGACCACGAGCTTCAAGATCAGCTCAAGCAGTCGAAAAAACTCGATTGGGGGAATGCCACCGCACAAGCGACGGAATTGGCAGAGAGTGGACTTTGGTTGCTATCAGGCGATTTGGATCGAAGTCATTCGATTAGTCAGTCCATCGACAACTCCACCGGAAGCTTCTGGCACGGAATCATGCATCGACGAGAAGGAGATTACGGGAACGCAAAATACTGGTTCCGCCGTGCCGGGAATCATCCCGCGTTGCAGGATGTCTTTTCAAATTCAGCTGGTGATTACCTTGATCCCTTTGACTTTGTTGATGCGTGTGAAAGTGCTCAGCGACGGAAACGAGGCGATGCAGAACGATGCAAGGTTGCACAATGGATTGAATGGCAAGCGTTGATGCTGCATTCGCTCCGTTCCCATTGACACAGTTCGGGCTAAGAGAACTCAGGCCGTACGTAATATGTGGTTAGCCAAAGATGGAAAGATTCGGCTTGTCGCTTTTAGCTGTGCTGACGCGATAGGCCTTTCTCTCTTGCCAATTTCGCTCAACGCACCGCCGTAACTTTCTAAGATCACTTCGCTGCTGGTGTGCTGTTTGATCGGTTTCGTTGGTGAAAACCACCACGGTGTCAAGTGAGTCGGCTTCTTGCAAAACCCAGTTCATGGCTCGCTCTCGATCGGCAACCAACCGGAACGCGATGCACTTTTTGACGCCATCAAGGACCTCGTGACTACGAGACAAGAAAGTCGGCTTACTCGAGGGAGTTGCGGTAAGCACGATTCGGTCAGCAAATCGTTCCATTTTTTCACCCGCATCAGCAAGGTCGCTCGCCTTTAGGTGATCCGAGATTGCGAACATGCACCAAAGTTTCCCTCGCCCCTTCATGGATCGGTGAGTTCGAAGGGCTTGTGTGAGCCGATCGACCGTTCCACCGGTCTCGAGTACGACCGTCGGTTGCTGGAACTCCATGAGTCGTTGTCCGCGCCCCGGTACCACCGAGAGCTGACCGAGTCTTTCAACGACTTCAGGTAGTGATTGATCCAGTAGCAATCCGACCAATGTTGCGGCAGCGTGGTTCGCAGCCATTGCCGCACCACACAGGGGTGTCTCCATCACTGCAGACATGTCTCGGTGTGAGACGATTAATGTGGTCAGCCCGTCACCTTGTTCGATGATTTTTGCGGTCACATCCGCTGCTTTTCGCACACCGTATGTCACCATTCGAACACCTGCTTCGCGAATTGCACGCAAGGCTCGTGGGTCGTCAGCAGGTGCAATCACCACACCGGTCGGAGTGAGGCGTTCCAAAACACACTGAATCCCCAGCGGTCCAAAATCATCGGATCTCGTCGCAGAACCTGTGACGATGATCATGTCAAATTCAATGGCGTCGTATCTTCCGTGTCGAGCGGCATCTTCTGATATCTCGACGACACTTGCTGTGCATTGATTGTCAACCGCATCGTTCAACCAATTCACCAAAATTGATCCGGTTGGAACATGCGTCTTTGGAGTCGACTGAACGATTCCATCGCAGTCGCCGAGATCATTCCAGTAGGCCGTTCGAATTCCTGAGGCCCGCAAGAGAGAAGCGATTAAGAGTGTCGAGGTCGTTTTTCCCGCCGATCCAATCACCGCAATGTTGAGAAGTTTTCGGTCGGGGCGGTCGGTGATTTCCGCCGTAATTGACGCCAATGCCAATTCAATGTCACCGACAATGCACTGTGGGATGGGCGATGGTAGGACTTGCTCGGTCAGGATTCCTGCAGCACCCCGAGCCGTGGCTTGGGCCACGACGCGAGATGGGCAATCATGCCCAATCCGATAGACCGCGAGCGTATTCGGCGAAGATGCATCTGCAGATTCGGCGATGGAATGAAATCGGATGTCTTGCTCGGTTGGAAACCGACCAGAGGGAACCAATGCTCGCAGAGAATACTTCGCCGATAAATCTGCGGCTTCACTTCCTGAGCAACCAGCAAATTTCTCATACTGCTTGAACGAAGTTGATTGCAAATCCGAAGATCGAGAATTCTG
>JADHOA010000018.1 GCA_016779185.1 Rubripirellula sp. | reverse complement strand
GAATTGGTATCTATGAGTTGATGATCATCAACTCATAGATACCAATTCGACCCCTGTATCCAGTACGTCCACAGTAGGGGCAACCCTTACCCCGAGCGAACTCAGCCTGCTTGAGCATTTCAGGGGGCAATTGAGATTCCGTGATCACGCTCTCTGGCGGCTTGTAGCGAACCTTGCAGCGAGGACAGATCGTTCGAACCAAACGCTGGGCAAGCACCGCAATCACACTACTTGCCACCATGTAGGATGGTACACCAATGTCCACCATTCGAGAAATAGAACTGGGCGCATCGTTCGTATGTAGTGTACTGAATACAAGGTGTCCAGTCAGAGAAGCCTGAATACCCATCGAAGCCGTCTCATGGTCACGCATCTCACCAACGAGGATGATGTTGGGAGCCTGACGCAACATGGCCCGAATAATCAAAGAAAAGTCGAGACCGATCTTGTGACGAACTTCAACCTGATTGATCCCAGGCAGGTAATACTCCACCGGATCCTCGGCAGTGATGATCTTTCGGTCGGGCCGGTTCAGTGCGTTGAGAGCCGCGTAGAGGGTGGTGGTTTTCCCAGAACCCGTAGGCCCCGTCACAAGAATGATCCCATTGGGACGGCGAATCAAATTATTGAACGTTCGGTAATCTCGCCCAGAGAGACCGAGTTGCCGAACCCCCACTTTGATGTTGTCCTTATCCAAAAGACGCATCACGCACGACTGCCCGTGGTTGGTAGGGATGATACTCACCCTCAAATCCAACTGCTTGTCACCGACGGTGATCTTAATCCGACCATCGGTGGGACGTCTTTTCTCTGAAATGTCGATCTTCGAAAGAATTTTGATACGAGCGATAATCGCGGACAGCATCCTTCTCGGTGCGTTCTCGCGTTCGACACACACCCCGTCGATGCGATAGCGAATCCTCACCCGATCCTCGAACGGTTCGACGTGAATATCACTCGCCCGCAACTGCACCGCCTCTTGGATCATTAGGTTCACGAGTCGAATGACCGGAGCACTGCTGTCATCGACGTCTTCCTCGTCCGTCTCACCCCCCGATTCTGTCTCGGTAAAGTCAATCGCGGTGTCGGTAAACTCCTGCAACATCGAGTCAGCCGATTCACCCTCGACCTGACCGTAGTATTTGTTAATCGCCTCGGTAATCGCCACTTTGGGCGCTAAAGCGGTTTCGATCTTTCGATTCAGAATAAAACGCAACTTTTCGACCGTTTCAAGATCGAACGGATCAGACACCAAGACGCGTAGAGAGCCATCTTCGTCGCTAAACGGCAGAACATTATTCTCTCGAGCTACCGACTCAGGGACCAACTCGATCACATCGTCTGAAACCCTTGCAGAACGCAAATCGACAAACGGAATCTTGTGAAACGTTGCCATCGCCTCGGTCACCGCCTCGGGCGTGGCATATTCCATATCGATCAGCACATCACCCACATCCAAATTGCTGGTTTTGGCGACGTTTTCAGCTTCGTTCAGTTGATCGAGGCTGATAACGCCCTTTTTTAGCAGCAAGTCGGTGTAGTCTTGCGCAACTCGACTCATAACGGTGTCCCTAAATAGAACGAATGACTAGGTGGATTAACAAAGAGAGAACACTGTCTCCGCTGGAGCATCCATGGCAATAGAATAGCAGACAAACGGCTAGATCACAGCAAAATTCAACCCCCACTCGCGGCAACCGCCCCCTGTGGTATCGGGTCTTTAGCCATGCAAACCTTAGTCACAGCAGAGGGGAGTTGTACGGAGTCATCCCAAAACCAGCCCGCCAAGAACAAAACAGGCTTTTTTCCAGAGTGTTTTGCTACAAAATCGCTGACCTGACCACTCCAACCGCAATCCCCAGCACTTGCGCCTCTGGAACAAAAATCGGCTCCATCGATGAATTCGCGGGCTGAAGCCGAATGCAATTCTTCTCGGGGTACCAGTACTTTAACGTTGCCTCACCATCGGGAGTTTGCGCGACAACCATCTGACCAGGTTCAGCTGTCGATTGCCTCTGAATCACAACGTAATCCCCGTCAGCAATCTGAGCCTCAATCATCGAATCACCCGACACTCGTAAACTGAAACGATCTTCGCGAAATAACATTTCACCAAAATCAACGATCTCAGCCTGCTCGAATGCCAGCGTCGTCGGCCCAGCAGCGACCAAACCTGCCATCGGAAGAGCATGGGGGGCACGATCAACTGCCTTGGTCAGCTCAATGGCACGTGATTTATTCGGGCTTCGGCGAATCAACCCTTTTCGCTCGAGGGCCCGCAGGTGGCACATGACCCCGTTCGGACTTTTGATCCCAAACTGCTCCCCTATCTCCCGAACCGTCGGACCGTATCCACGATCGATAATTAGCGAGCGGATCATCTCATAAACCTCTTGCTGCCTCTCTGTCAGCGATTCAGACATTTCTCGACAACCCTCACTCATTGAAGTTCAACATTTACCGCGACCCAAACTGCTGCGCCGCTGCCCGATGCCTATAACACTCGACTAGGATGCTGACCGGGGTAGGCGATTGGGACCGCACACGGATCCTCAAAAGCAGACAACGAACCAAGAGCCAATCAACACTAGTGTTCATGATAACACTTACTAGACAGGCGTCCACCTTGATTCCGTTGCCCCAACGACTCAACGTTCCGCAGCGGAATGAGGCAACAAGCTCAAGAACGAGCTAGTTCCCAACGAAGGCTTGGCAAAAAATCCGGCAACAACGCACCACAAGCTCGAGTCATCCGGCTCAACTACACAACCACAATGTTGCGATACCCGCAGGTAGACACCATGCGGCAAACCAGTGCAAACGGTCAGCTCGGCTCCAACCTATCAACCAGCGGAGCGCCACAATGCCAACCAAGAATGAGATGGTTGCTCCAATCAATAACTCAACAGGCGTATGACCAATCGGCTCCCCCGCCTGCGATGCCTCCCAGAGATCTTTTAGCGTTAGTACCGTGGCTCCGAGAATGGCCGGAATGGCGAGTAAAAATGAGAAGGTGACGGAGTCGTCCGATTTGAGGCCCATCAATCTACCGCCCAAAATCGTCGAACCGCTTCGACTGATTCCTGGCAGAATCGCAAACGCCTGAAAGCAACCGACAATCAAGGCGCCCAACCAACTAACTTGCTGGTAGGTTCCAGCATGTTCGCGAATCCTCCCGAGCCCGATCAGCATACAACCGGTGATGATCAGCATCGCTGCAGCCAAGGCGGGACTCCGCAACAACTCGGGTAGCAGCAACTTGATCCCTACTCCAATGGTGGCCGCCGGGATGGTTCCCACCACCAAAAGACCGACGACTCGTCGATCTTCGGTTAAAAGCCTGAGGATCTTGCGCCAGAAGACCACCAAAATGGATCCCAACGTTCCCGCGTGCAAGATGATCTCGAGCGTCGGCGACTCGCTAAGCTCACCCAGCATCGCGCCGATAATCACCAGATGCCCCGACGAGCTAATCGGCAGAAACTCTGCGATCCCTTGTACGATGGCGAGAATGACCAAATCGATCATGAAATTCGTGCAGTTACATCGATGGAAGAAACAAATAACTTGCTACGAAAGCAAGCGTTCCTAAGAGTATGGATCGTTACGATGAGAACTCACACCTTCATCACCCCAAGGGCGACACAGTTCATTCCCCGCTGTTCAATTGAACCGATTGCAACACTTATACATGCAGCCGGTTTCGTAACTCGTAGCCGTTACCACACATATCCTAAGAATTACCGCCACCGTGCTATTACCATGTCATTGAATCGCTGCGAACCATTCCCCACGCGTGACTGAATCATCGAACTCAATAAACCTCAATGAACACTTCTTCGCAAACACCTTCACCCTCAACACGAAGCGACTTGATAAATGTGTTTCGTGGCTTCGCAATGGGAACAGCGGATACCGTACCGGGGGTGAGTGGAGGGACCGTGGCTTTGATCATGGGGCATTACAGCCGACTGGTTGGAGCAATCAGTCGCGTTGATACGCGGCTACTGTATCTTCTCAGGCAGCGCCAATGGAAGGACGCGTTGGAGTACGTCGACGCGAGATTTTTATTCGCTTTGGGATTCGGGATTGCATGTGGAATCGTTCTACTTGCCAATGCGATGCACTTTTTGCTTGACGCTTTTCTTCCCGAAACCTTTTCCGTCTTTCTCGGTCTCTTGGTCGCAAGCCTTTGGGTCGTGGTCAAATCGATTGAGGGCTGGAATGCTTCGCGAGGACTCACGCTAATCTTATGCGCAGGGCTTGCCGTCGCCATTTCGAGTCTACCAACCACGACAGGGGAACCATCGCTACTGTATCTCTTTATTGCCGCCTCGGTCGCAATCTGCGCGATGATCCTTCCGGGAATCAGTGGAGCCTTTGTGCTGCTGGTCTTTGGGGTCTACCACCCGATCACGGGCATTATCAAAGACTTTGCCAAACTGAATTTCAGTGCTGATGGCTTTTCGCAACTGTTTGTCGTCGCACTCGGATGCGGATTCGGTTTACTGGCCTTCTCCAGACTTCTGCGTTTTCTGCTTGAACGCCATCCCTCCACCACTCTTGCTGGGCTAACCGGCTTGATGCTGGGTAGTGTCGTCAAACTATGGCCACTTCAGGTCGCGACACCAGAAACGGCTTCACTGAAACCAAAATTTCGCATCATGCAGTACCAGTCACCCGCAGAATGGGAGGGAACCCATTTATGGATCTTGGTTTCTCTCGCTGTCGTCGCAGCAATCGCAGTCATCGCTGCCGAGACATGGTCAAGCCGAATCAATGATCGGGCTAACCTGCGTCTGGAAAACGAGTCTTTGTCCAGCAGCATCAATACAAGCCAAACATCTGAAGTTGGCTGAATCCTACCAACTGGCTGAACTTCACTTCAAATCAAGCTCTCTCGATTAAGCGATGCTCTGAATCCGTATTGCGGTCGCCTGCCCTTGAGGAGTGATATTCACGTTGATAAAGGAATCACCCGCAGAGACTCCAGCACCCTGACATGCATGAATCGGACACTCGGAGTCGAGTTGAGTCAGGTTACGGATCGGGAACAAATCGCCGCCAAGCGATAAGACGCTGGCAATCATTTCCACCATGCCGCTACCGGCGCCTAGGTTACCGAAATGTCCCTTCGCCGTCGTCACAGGAGGTTGTTGAGCGATGTCACCAAAGACCTCGGCAATCGCAGCGGCCTCCTGTTGATCGCCCTCCTTCGTCCCTAAGCCGTGTGCATGAAGATGCCCAATCGTCGATGGGTCGGTATTACCCAATGCGGAACGCAGGGCATTTGCGATTGCACATTTTTGGTAATCGGAATGGTTGGATCCACCAACAGCACTGCTTCCATAACCAACGACTTCTCCAAGAATTTTTGCTCCGCGTTTTGTCGCGTGTTCATACGACTCCAAGACCATTGCGCCGGCACCTTCACCAAGCACACTTCCATCTCGTGTCTGATCAAATGGGCGAGACATCGTCGTAGGATCTTCGCACGGCCCTGCCAACTGCTCCTGCAAGTAGGCATGCAACGTTCTCAGTGGATGGATTCGTGAACCGGTGGCTCCGACAATCAAAGCGTCGGCATGACCTCGCTGAATCGTGCTAAATGCTTCAGCAGTCGCCGCACCTGCCGCCGCTTCACGAAGCGTGATGGAATTATTGGGTCCACGCAAATCGTTGTAGATAGCGACATGGCTGGCAGGCATGTTCGGCAAGTACTTGAGCAACCACAGCGGATTCACTTCGGGCTTTCCGGTCTGCCCCCATTCGCTGATCTGAAACTGCCCCTCTTCATCGAGACATTTGGCAATCCCCGCCGTGAACTCTTCTGGCAATGACATAATGTAATCGCAACCAAAGATCACTCCGGTTCGATCACGATCTCGTGATTCCTCTGTCAGCCCAGAGTCTGCTAGAGCACGCTGAGCAACGGCTACTCCCATCTCGATCTCTCGGCACATCACCTTCGTGCCTTTTCGGATGGTTCGCTTGAGCATTTTATCGAGTGGACCATAGTCTTCGATGTCGCCAGTGAAATCATTAGCCTCAGCACCGTGATCGATTCGAAGTACACCATGTGGAATGCGACTGAAAGCTCCAATTCCACTTTCGCCCGAGCGCAGCCGACTCAACATCACTTCGGGCTCGAGCCCCAAAGGGGAAACCACACCAACTCCGGTGATCACAACTCGGCGTGCTGAAGAATTATCCATTTGGCGAACATTCACTTCTAAAAATCAGTATCGGTTTGCAACGATTGCTCGACATCTAGAGCATTATCGAAGGACGAGACAGTCGTTTCATGATCGAGTCAGTACCTCAACGCAAAGCCTTGTTCCTCGAACTTGACTGTTTGTGTGGGTTAATCATTGCTATCCATCGACCACGAATCGGATCGCTAACCACGATCGATTCCGTATGGATATGTTAAACCGCCCAAGCGTCTCGTTTCAGGGGGGGCTTCTGGTTTCATTTTCAGCGGCCTGATCCTCATCAACCGAATGACAAACCCAGCCAAACCCGTTGATTTCTATCCGTGGCGGCAGAATCTTCTGCTAATCATTCGACCAACGCGCCGCGTCGAGCACGGAAACCTTTTTTTTCGTCGCCCCAACCACATTCTCTTTTTTTCAATATCGGCCGCGTGTGATTCCGGGATTGCGGCTAATCCTCGCCTCTTGCCCGGGAACCCCATCTTGTCCAGCACCCACCCCACTCCCATCCGCACCACGGCCCGAAACGGCCAGCGTCTCCGATGCCCGACCGCGGAACTGCACAAAAAGCAGCGCGTCGGCACGTCCTGAAGTATTACCCGTCAAAGCATCCAGATTCAAAAGTGGAATCGATAATCCTTGCCCCTCTGGATGCGCAACCACCCCACAAGAAAGCAGTAGCACCATATCGGATGGCCAACGAAAACGCTCTTTCAATCGCCAACTCACCAATTGCGGCACCTCGATCCTTCCTCGGAAAAACTGCCCGCCTTGCAATGGAAGCGATAAGTCGACGGGGTTTAATTTATCAACCTGATCGATATCAGCTTCAATCACACAATCAATCACGCGGCTATCCGTTGACAACAGAGGACTAATTGCGAGCTTGTAACCTTCGTGCAACTCACCCGTTTCAGGTTCGTATGGCGGCCAACCAGAACTCGACGGCCGATAACTTCGCACGTAATTCCTACCGCGAATATTGACCACCCGCTCAGTTTGACCATTGTGAACCGCCAAGTTCATTTCTTGAGTTTGCTCGGCATCGGGTCGCTGACGTAGCTGGTTCATCACCAATGCAGCGTTTTCTTTACTCAATAGCCAAGCCTGCACACCGGGGGAGTCAACCTTGACATGCTGCATCAAGGGATAAGCTGCATTCCTCCATGTCGGACTACTGACTCGGATCACTCTTAAGCTGAGAAGCTGCGGATCTTTTTCACCGTCCACAAATCGCTCCACCACGCTACCCACGAGGCGCTGCATTTCGGGAGTGTGGTAAACCGATAATTGATCGCGATTCACGTTCATGAATCCAAAGGGATCGGAAAACCAAACGTCCGATCCCGTTTCTCGAAGAATCCAATCGACCACTGCGCGCTCTGGCCGATCGTCGTTCTTGAGCGCATCGGTGTAGGGACGCAAATTGTAAACACGATGCTGCTGACCGGCGGATTGAGAGAGCCGACCGTCACCCACCTGACCAACCGAAGACAAAACGTCACGATTTTCGCGTGGCTTGAACTCTCCCGACTGCATGCTGCGTGGAGTGAACTCAGTGGCTGTCGCTTGTGGATTGGTAGCATCCTGCTTGCCGGGAACGCCCCCGTCCGAAATTCCTGAAGCACCGCTAGGTGAATCGGGTAAGCCCAACCCCTGTGATCCTTGCCCCTGTAAACCCGGAACCTGTGCAGGCAAACGATTAATGGAATTGATTGAAACAACGATAAGGATCAACAGGCAACTGCAGGTCCATCGTGATGCTGTCATGTTCATCCCTGACTCTACTAACTGTTGTGCTTTCGTGCTTCGAAGCGACCACACCCCACGATCACCGCCCACTAAGGAGCATCACCGAGACGCGATCCGTTTTCTGACTTTCAGAACGGCAAAATAAAAATTGATTTTGCTTTTAACACCAGCCGTGAAACTGGTGTTCACCCTCAACCTTGGTCTATAGCGGTCGCGTCAAACTGCGGCAAGAGAAGAAACGCAAGCTTGCTAGCAAGGCATGGAACCGCGACCGCTTAAATTGTGCCTGCCAACCTGTAAACAGAGGTCATTGGCCATGTGAAGTTCGTCCAAAAAGGCTGCACTTTGTTCTCTTCTCAAGCACCACGGGTCCTCTCATTAAGGACCACAGGGCCTCCTATCAAGAACGATGGCTACTGGGATGGACGTTGCTTGGAAACGCCACGATCACCAAAGACGATCAGGGGTTCGTCTGGTTGGTTCAAGATTTAGTCAATCATGGAGCGTAAGAGTCTGCTCACAATGAATACGACAAATGACGTCGCGCGAAGAGCGACGGAAGTCGATTCGTAGAATAGAGAAAGCCCTTTGACCCGCCGGCCAAAGGGCTTGTTTCGAAAGATAGTCGGGCTGAGAGGATTCGAACCTCCGACCTTTTGACCCCCAGTCAAACGCGCTAACCAGGCTGCGCTACAGCCCGCCCGAGAACCTGACGTTTCACTCACACGGATTTGGTCCAACTGCGAGCCCTCGCCACACTCTCTGCATATCGATACGGTACATCAACCGATGCTTTTTTGCTAGCCGGTTACGCGACTTCCCATGCATTAACTGTCGCTTTGCCTTTCACTCGAAATTGGGCCGAATCTCGGTAAATCAAGGGCCCAATCCAATCGACAAGCGAGCAAAACTTGCATGAAAGATGATCTGATCGTCTAGGCCCCATTCCCCGCATCCTTGACCAATTCGCTCACACAACCGAGACTCATCAGAAAATAAATTAAGGATCCGCGCGAGTAGGCCGGATCGTTAATTTGAGCCAATATCGAGCCTCCACATTGATCCGTCGATCGCATGTCCACGACCGCTCGGCTTTTAACAAGAACGTTTCTTCATTCGGATTTAGCAATGGTATTCGCAGATCGACTCGCAGCAGCAGTGAAAAAAACTGACTCCATCACCTGCGTCGGCTTAGATCCGAGAAAATCTCAGCTTCCAAAATGCCTACAAGATTCCGTCACCGACAATGCACCCAGTCAATGGGCATCGGCGTATCAAAAATTTTGCTGTGACATCATCGACGTCGTCAAAGACCTCGTCCCATGCGTCAAGCCTCAAGCGGCTTTTTTCGAAGCACTCGGCCCAGACGGCATGGTCGCACTTGGAAAGGTCATTCGATATGCCGAACAGTCTGGGCTATTGGTCATCACGGACGGAAAGCGAAATGACATAGGTAGCACGGCTACTGCCTACGCTGATGCCTATCTTGGAACGCAAAGTCCTTGGGGCAGCGATTCACTCACGGTGAGTCCCTACTTGGGTCGTGACAGCCTAGAACCATTCGCTGAAATGTGTGACGAGCGGGAAGCTGGAATTTTTGTGCTCGTAAAAACTTCCAATCCCGGTGGCGGTCTTTTCCAAGATCGACAAACCAATGGTCAAACACTGTATCGATCCGTTGCTGCTTTGGTACACGAACTGAATGAATCTCGCATCGGAGAAAGTGGATACGGACCAGTTGGAGCAGTCGTGGGGGCAACCTATCCCGAGCAATTGGCAGAACTGCGGCAAGCGATGCCGACAAGCTGGATTCTGATCCCAGGTTTTGGAGCACAGGGCGGTGCAGCGGAAGATGTGCTGATCGGCTTGGATGAGAACGGTCTTGGTGCTGTGGTGAATAACTCTCGCAACCTGATCTTCGCTCACGCCCGCGAGCAATACCGCGATCGTTTCAACGATTCACAATGGCAAGATGCAGTTGCCGAAGCGACCAAAGAAATGAACGCCCAGTTAAAACGCTAGTAGGGGTAAAGCGTTAGTAGGGGTAAAGCATTCCTAGGGGCCAAAACCGATTCGGTTGATCAAGCGATTAGGTCATGAAGTACATGACCATGCACATCGGTTAGCCTTCGGTCGATCCCGTCGTGTCGAACGGTTAGACGTTTATGGTCAATCCCAAGTAGGTGCAGAATCGTCGCATGCACATCATAGACCTGGGTTGGGTTGTCTCGATCAGCCGGTTTATATCCCCACTGATCCGAAGGACCGTAGGCGATTCCGCCTCGAATTCCACCGCCCGCAAGCCAATTAGTGAAGACATACGGATTATGGTCGCGTCCGAGTGACCCCTGGGTACTTGGCATTCGCCCAAATTCAGTTGTCCACAGAACAATGGTGTCTTCAAGCAATCCGGTCTGCTTAAGATCTTTCAAGAGAGCCGCCGTTCCAACGGCCATTCCTCGTGCGAGCGGACCATGATCGCGCTGTATGTCCTCGTGGCTATCCCAGTTCCTGCGCGGAAAGCTGTTGTCATTACCCGACCAGATTTGAACAAAGCGAACGCCTCGCTCAAGTAAACGACGAGCGATCAAGCACTTTCTGCCAAAATATTCTGCTTCTTCCGGAGCGTTGATGGTGTCTGGGTAAATCGCTCCATCACGATCCAATCCGTACATCTTCATGATATGGGCGGGTTCTTGACTAAGATCCAAAGCTTCCGGCGCGGACAACTGCATCCGAGCAGCTAGTTCGTAGGCTCGCAGCCTTGATTCAAGCCGCGAATCACCAATCCTCGACTCTTGAAACTGCCGATTCATCCGCCCAAGCAACTCAAGACCATCTCGGTCAGCGTCAGGGGTTGCAAAGTCGGCACCCGGATACAGATCTTCGATCGGTTGATCTCTCTGCGGAAAAATTGCGGTTCCTTGAGCACTCGCCGGCAAGAAACCTGATCCCCAGTTTTTCGGACCGTTACTTGCAAACCCTCGATGGTCAGGTAGTACAACAAACGTAGGAAGCTCTTCCCGAATCGAGCCAAGCGCGTAACTGATCCAAGATCCCATGCCGGGAAAACCGGGCCGATCAAACCCGGTCGCCTGAAGGTAAGTCGCTTGGGAATGCACCCCCGTCTTTCCCACCATGTTATGAATAAAAGCAATATCATCAACGTGAGCCGCAAGGGGCTGCACCACTTCACTGATCATCTTCCCGCTTTCACCGGCGGGTGAAAAACGAAACGGCGACTTCATCCAAGGCCCCAACCCGTTCTGGAAAGCTTCGACAGCCTCCCCAAAATCCGAGTCTTCACCATGATGCTTTTCCAGTTCTGGCTTGTAGTCCCACAGATCCAAATGGCTCGCTGCACCTGCCATGAATAATTGCACGACCCGCTTCGCCTTTGGCGGATGATGCAACACCTCCACGACGCCATCCCCCGCTGCCTCATCTTGCATCATGGCAGCAAGCGCCAAAGCGCTAAATCCACTGGTCGCTGAGGAGATTGCTTGACGACGATTAAGTTGCTCGTTCATGCCCAGTGCCATCAGTCGATATAAATGAATTCGCTAAAGTTGAAAAGGAAGCGGCAAAGATTATCCAACCCGTGCTGCTCCGTGTAAGTCATCATTGCGGCGTGATTCTCGGCCGACGCCTTTCGCTGCATCGCAATTTCAAAGGCAGACGCGACCTGCTGATCGAGAGAATCTTGTTGAGCGACTAACCTGTCTCGAAATTTCTCTGCCATCACAAGATTAAATTGATTGTTCAAAAGTGACAGCGACTGCAAGGCGGTCAGTGTCTCATCACGCTTGGGTGTACTTTGCGAGGAGTCGGCGCAATCCATCGTTGTCATCCAAGGATTTGGCTGTGAGCGAACAATAAAACGATAGATACTTCGTCGATGCGTGGATGGATCAGAATGATCGAATTTGTGATATTCATAGTGCGGCGAATGTTCGGGGCGTTCCAGCTCAAATAGCCGGTAACCTGGACCTCCCATGGTAAAGTCTAAAGCACCGCTTACGAACATCATCGCGTCGCGAATTTCTTCAGCTTCAAGACGTCTCCGGTTCATTCTCCACAACAAACGATTCTCTGCATCAATCAATGCCTGATTAGGATCATGATCCGAGGTTTGCCGATAAGCGTAACTACTGACAATCAATCGATGCAAATCTTTGATTGAACCTCGACGGATCCAATCGCCACCATCTCGAAATTCAGCAGCCAACCAATCAAGTAATTCAGGGTGCGATGGTAACGCCCCCATCTTTCCAAAATCGTTCGGCGTTTGCACAATCGCTTGCCCAAAGTGGTACAGCCAAACTCGATTGACAATGGATCGCCAAAGCAAGGGATTTTCATCATGCGTTAACCACTCGGCCAAAGCGGCTCGACGCTGACCTTCAGCTGCATCGGGCTGAATCGTGGTGGGCACCTGCGAAGCGATAGGCAACAGAGACGGCCTAGCGATATCAAGGGGCTGTTTGATTTCTCCTCGAGCGAGTACGCGGATATCTCTTGGAGTACCGCTGGTTGGTTTAAAATTGCCTTGGGGCGTAAAATGCGTTGCCGCTGCGTACACCATTTTTCCTTGGGGCAATTTTTTTAAACTTGCTTCCGCCGATGCCAATCTCTTTTGCCAATCTTCTCTCTCCTTCACTCGCTCAGGCGTCTGCATTTTGTTGAGCAAGGCATGACGCCGCACAGAGATTGCATCAAATTGCTTTGCAACCTCAGGATTGAGGTAGACTGCCCACTTCTCGTCCGTCAGGTTGTTTCGCCCCCACCTGACCGGAGCCTCGATCGAATCGAGTGCATTGACGGTCGCGCCGGCAGCGTAATTTTCACCGTCATCACCCAACACTCGCATCTCAGCAAGTGCCAGGTGATAGTCACCCTGCCTTTCCATCAACTGGGTCGCTGTGATTCGAACTCGCTGAATGGAGAGAGGTGTTTCAAAAGTAATTCGAACCGCATTCAAACCTGGATTCAGTTCATCGACCGATGTTCGATCCGCCACCACCCTTGGTTCCGAGTCACCAGAATCGCTAAAGACTTCAATGCGATATCGAACCGGAAAACCAAAGCCCGCTCCAATGTCCGCATACTCGTCATGGCAACCAAGTAATTCAACATGTTTGATCAACTGGGTTGCACCCAAATCCACCTCAACCCACTTCTCGACGTTTGGCCGATTCACCAACTGACTGTGGTAACCGAAACGTGGATCCTTACGTACCGTCAACCGTTCTTTTAATTCCTCGTAGCGGCGATTGAGCTCCAGAATTTCTGATCCGCCATCCTGTAGCATTGCCTGCTCAATCTTTTCAAGCTGCGCTTTTGCCTTATCAATCGCTGCTCGCAACTCTTCTTTACGCACCTCCACACTTGGGTCGGTATCGTAAGGTCGCTCAGCACGATCGACTGCAGCAAAAATCGCTTGAAGCCCGTAGTATTGCTGCTGTGAAATCGGATCAAATTTGTGATGGTGACATCGAGCACACTGAACCGTCAAACTACAAAAGGTATTAAAAACACCACTAACCATATCATCCCGGTCTAAATTCCGAGCAACCTTTCCATCAAGCTTTGATTCAGGCACTTCAACATGGCCAATGAAATCCCAAGGTCCAGCGGCAATAAAACCGAGCCCTAAAATCCCATCTGCCTGTCCTTGATAAAGCACATCTCCAGCTATCTGTTCACGAACAAACTTTCGATAAGGTTTGTCTTCATTAAGACTGCGAATGACGTAATCACGATACGGCCAAGCATTAGGCCTAAGTTTATCTTTGTCATAGCCGCAGGTATCGGCATACTTCGCCACATCTAGCCAATGCCGTGCCCATCGTTCACCGTAATGCTGCGACGAAAGAAATCGCTCCACCCAATGACTTTCGGCGTTGGGATCTTTATCCGTAAGAAATGATTCCATCTCTTGTACCGTTGGTGGCAAACCTAACAAGTCAAACTTCAGTCGTCTCAGATACGTACGACGATCCGCGATTGGAGAAGGTGACAGGTTGGCATCACGCAATTTTTTGATCAAAAACGCATCGATTGGATGCGTCACCGTTTCATCGGATATCGCAGGATTTTGAACTATCGGAATTTGAGGACGTTTGATTGGTTGAAATGACCACCAATCAGAATCATCAATTGAAGCAGGTTCCAACTCCTGACCCTCCGGCCACTTGGCTCCTCGGAGAATCCAACGCTCAATTGCCCGCCGCTCCGAATCCGATAGCGGATCACCCTCTTTTGGCATCTCGGACACCCCACCCTGAATTTGAATCACCTCCCAAAGGCGACTTGCTGCTGTATCTCCAGGGACAATGTGCCCCTCACGAAAAGCTGAATCGGCATTGGAAAGGGAGAAATCTCCTTCGCTGGCTGAATCCTGATGGCAAGCGACGCAGCGTGTTTTAAAAACCTTGGCCGCACTTTGGAATGCATCACCCTCAAGGGAGTCGCTTCCTGTTTCTTGATTAGCCGACTGTACTACCGCCGTGATCTCTTTGCTCTGCAATTCATCCCAGGCAAATAAGCTGCAAGAAGCAGCAATTTGATTAACCGATAGCCAAAAAGTCATCAGAACGAGTCGCACGTGGGCGTCGACCTTAGCTGATCTGAAAAGGTGCTTCATTGATTCATTCATTATCATCAGCGGTATGTCAAACTATTGCCGAAGTTTAGTAAGTCATGGTTAAATTTAACGAATTCGTGTGACTGATTTTCTCTTTGATCCGTTTGAAGTCCCATCATGATTGTAAAAAAGACTCGGCGTTCGATCCAATTCCTAAAAACGACCGCAATCGGAGGACTTCTTTTCTTACTGCCGTTGATTGTTGTGGCAGCACTGATCACACAAGTGGCGCCGATCCTCATTCAAATCGCCTACTTCGTTCGTGACAATTTACCGGCGATACAATCGGTCAACATCTCATTCATTGCGTCGATTGTTCTAGGAGCCCTACTCCTGCTGTGCTTTGCTGCGGGCATGATTGCGAGATGGTCGATCAGCAAGCGGTTAACGAAATTATTTGAAAAACAATTACTACTGCTATTTCCTCGGTATGCGATCCTTAAAGATCATATGGCCGATACCATTGGCGGCGAAGAAAATCGACCGAATTCCAAATCTGTCCTTGTCACACTCCACGATCGACAAATGATTGGTTTTGAATCCGAGCGTAGCGACGATGGGCATCGAGTAGTTGTTTATCTACCGGGATCGCCCGACACCTGGGCAGGCACCACCATGATTGTCAGTGCGTCACAAGTCACACCTCTCGATCGCACATTCGGCGACACGGTCACGATTCACGAACAGATGGGACTTGGATCTCTCGCCTTCATCAAATCCAACACCACCTAATTCCGCAAAGCAATTAAACACTACTGCGAATTAGGCTGATCCGAATCTCAGCTCTGACTTAGGTGAATCCAGATCAACACAAACCAAAATGTCTTCGCCATCTTGCATCCAACATCCGCTATCGAGCTGCGGCATCTGTCGCACCTCACGTAGCACTTGTTCATCTACCTTGCCATTCTTCGCAAATGAACGATACCGAACGGGGCCACGAAACTTATTAGCTCGCAGAGTAAAAGCGGGCGATTGCACCGGACTGTCGATCGTGATTTTCTCTTCCTTGGCCACAATCGAGCAAGCAAACTTAGCAGCCCAGTAACGTCCGATTTCACTCACTTTCATCCAAAGCGTTTCGTCGCCAAATCGCCGATCCAGTGACTGAACAATTCGCTGAAATGACTTGAAACCTTCCTTAGACCCATTGCTGTAGATACCCGGCCAATGACAAAGCATGACTGCGGGCTGACGTCGCTGAATAAGTTCGACCATGCGGCCCGACGACGCATCGTCGGTCGCGTAACGATCCGGCTCGGATAATGCATCACCCTGCCAACCGCCAAACCAATCTCCCGTGCCAGCCGGAACATTCACCGTCATCTTGACTTCCGCAGTCCCTTCTCCACGCACGTTTTCAATGATCGGCTCGGTACTCTCATCACCGGAATGAACGTATTTAAAGTAATGAGGAAGATCGACCTGAAACACATCGCGGACGGCTTGGTCGACAGCCAAGGGAAGTTCTGCCTTCACTTGATTTCCAAATCCTCCCGGCGTTGTCACTCCTTCACACGGCAAATCACATTGCTTGAGAATCCGCAAAGCATAAGCGAGATAACTAGCCAACTCATCCACACTCTTTTTCTCTTGTGGATAAGAATTCTCCATCGTCCCCGCATCGATCGCCTCCATCGGCCTTCCTGTTTTGAGATCAATCACGCGTGTATGCGTAATCATCTCTGGATGGATATCCCAATTTGGCAGCATCAATTCCCGAACCAGCCCAAGACTTGCTTGCAGCTGTTGCCGTGACCAACCGGGTAATTCCCTATCTAGCCAGCCAACACAAGCTGGATTTGGGACAATGCTGTACTTTCCACGCACACCATTTAAACCGCACCACTCGCCGAATTCTCGCACAAAGCTATCCGGAATTTCTCGAGGCCAGCGTTGCCAAGGCTTTTGATACTCCGCTCGATCAGGCCAAGCGGTTGCAAATTGCGGAGTACAAAAATACCCCATGTTCACGAGACAAGTCGAGTCATCAATGATGAAAGATAGGGGAACTCGATTTCGAGGCAATAAGATCTCGATGCCCTTTGTCTCGACGACTTGCCCGCTCAAAAGCCTAACCGAAGGACAACCCAAAGATCCCAGCAAGGCGGATGAGACTGCAGCACGATTAAACGATCGCCTGCTCAGATTGCCTGATGACGGTTCCAATGCTGACGGTTTCATTGATGACTCCAGAGCCCAAGGATTTTGTGACCACTCTAGTCTACCAATCTCTGATTACCGAAGTCGCAGCGTCACCAACATCAAACCGTATTACCACAATTACATGGGTACCAAATCGATGAACCTAAATCTCCTGATCTTCGCCGGACGTATTATCACCCTCTTCGGTCACGATCGGTGCAGGTGGCCACGCTGGAATCTCACGACCTTCTCCTGGTTTAGCAATCGCGGGATTGCTTCCCCGAAGCGACGCTACATAACTTGATACCAGCACAATTTCATTTGCGGAAAGTCGATTTTGCCAGGCGGGCATCGCGCCACCGTTCGCCCCATTTTGCAGAATCTTCAGAATGTCTCCGATGTCTTTGACATTTTTGTATTGATCATCGCAAAGATTTGGACCGACCAATCCGCCACCCTCTGCACCGTGACAGGAAACGCAATTCGCCTTGAATACTGCTCGCCCTACTTTCAACCACGAATCTTCATAGAGGTATTTCACAACATTTGCACGGTCGAGTGTCAAATCACCGATTGCCCCGAATTGCAATTTGAGATTTGCCGCCATCGCCACATCGTATTCATCCGCCATCGTACGACCTGGCGCTCCGCAGTGATGCCAAAAAAAGTAGGGAGGTGCAAATGCAATCGTCGCGACAAATATTAGCTTCCACCAACGAGGAATACGTTGATCTTGATTCGACTCATACTGGGCATTCTGATCCGTCGTCCCGACCGATGACGAATGAACGGAATGATTCTCGTGTTGATTGTCCATGTTTTTCACTTTAGCCCTTACCGACAAAAAACCGCCAGTAAGATTAGGCTCTTTGAATGAACGGAATGTTTTCCACTGACTTGATGATGCCAAACCAACTTTATCGAGATTGGCAAAACATTATCGATCATGAATCGACCCGACCGACGGATCGATCACGATCACTCAACAATAGCCACTTCAAAGTTTCTCAACTCACTTGGCTGTCCGCTTTGGCTAACGGTTTCTTCAGCCGAATCACCATCGCTAACTTCATCTTCCTGCTGTTCAACCGGCGCATTTAGATCAACACCCAAACGCTGTAAATAGGCGATCAAGGCAACCGCCTGCGACTCCAAAGTCATCACATCACCACGCTGAATACTACCACCTGACGAAACAATGTCAGCCGCAACTCGCTCAGCCTGATCTCGAGCATCCTGTACATATGCATCTAACTGAAGGTCATAGGCAACACCCAGCTTTCTTGCGATCTCTATTCGTTGTCCGATCTTGTCGAAATCAATTGCAGTATCGAGCAGATGTTCATAGGCAGGCATGATCGAACCGCTGACGAGAGCGGTTGGATTTTCGAGGTGCTGCCAGTGCCACAAACTGGCTTGCTTGCCACCCTCTCTTGCTAAATCTGGACCAATTCGTCGATGACCAAACTGTGACGGAAAATCGAAAACGAACTCGCCAGCACGACTGTAATCTCCGTACCGTTTCGTTTCCGCAACCAATGGACGTACCGTTTGCGAGTGACAGTTGTAACAACCCTCCTTGAGATAAATCTCTCGGCCAGCCAACTCCAAAGCAGTGTATGGCTTTACGGATGCGATAGCAGGAACATTGCCACGAATCACAAACGCGGGAACCACTTGAAAAACCGACGCGAGCAACAACGCTAAGATTGCCATCGCAGAAAACCGACGCGATGAACCTTCCCAGCAACGATGCCATTGCAAACCCGACAAACGGTCAAGCGTTCGTGCCGTGTCCAGCACCGGTGCATTATCCAACGAGTTGCTCGCTGGCGTTAGCTTACCGGCCTCCGAACGGAACACAGACTCATGCAAATGGGCGTCCTCTGTGGCCTGATTCGCGGTTGAATCCGACTTAGAAAACCATGTCATGATCAGATTCAAGCCCAACAGAAGGAACCCTACTAAATAAAGCATTCCACCAATGATGCGAATCCACCACATATTTTTCACGGAGGTAATGGATTCCATGAAATCAGGATGCACAAGATTGCCCAACTCATCCATGGCGTTCCACATCCAACTTTGAGTGAAACCGGCGACATAGAGAGGAATCACGGTTAACAACGTTCCGAGCAGCATCACCCAGAAATGTAACCCTGCAATTCGATGACTCCACAATGGTGTTCGGCATATTCGTGGTAATAACCAATAGGTCATACCAATCGCCAGCATCGCGTTCCAACCCATCAAGCCGCTGTGGAGATGAGCGATCGTCCAGTCCGAGTAGTGTGCCAGACGGTTGACACTGCGGATGCTCAACAGAAAGGACTCGACCGTCGAGAACCCGTAGAACAACAAAGCAACAAGAAGAAATCGGTAAACGACACTCGTTTTGAATGTGGCGACGCCACCCCTCAATGTCTTCCAACCATTGACTAAACCTCCCCACATCGGCATCAGCAACATCATGCCAACCAGCATCCCCATTGAAGAGATCCACTCAGGAATCGCTGTGTAATGCAAACGGTGTGGCCCCGCCCAAACTAACAATAGCACCAAAGCCCAAAAGTGCGTAATCGCAAGCCGGTGATTGTGGATTGGACGACCAGCAATCAATGGAACAATGTAATACAACAAACCGAGAAACGGCATCAACAAGAGATACATGACCGCAGTGTGTCCGTAACACCACTGCATGATCGAATCATGAACTCCCGAAACCCACGGATAGCTTTGCACCCAATCAACTGGCATCACCCAACTATTAGCGGCGAGCAAAAGAGGGAACGTGACGATGGTCACGATGTAGAACCAAAGAGAGACGTACAATCGCGAAACCGATCGATGACGTAACGTCATAAAAAAGTTGAAGGCAAAAAAGAGAACCCAAGTCCCAAGGATTCCGAGGTTGATCGGAAGTGCCATTTCCGAAAAGTCTCTGCCTTGCGTGATTCCAAGAGGCAGCGTCAGTAGCGCAGCAATAATGATCAATTGCCATGACCAAAAGTGCAACTGACCTAACCCAACGCTCCATAACCTTGTTTTACAAAGTCGCTGAGTACTGTAGTAAATCGCGGCAAATAAGCCGTTGGCGAGGAATGCTAGGATTGCAGTATTGGTGTGAATTGGCCGAAGACGGCCGAACGAAAGCAACGCATCACCACCAGTCATTTTTGGAATGACCAGCAGGTGAGCGATCAGAAGCCCAGCTAGTGTTGCCAGAATTCCCCAAAAAAGAGTTGCTGCAACAAATTGCCTAACGATCAAGTCATGATAGGCTGGTGTTCCGATCGCATTGGCCTGATCAGTCGTACTGACTTCTCGATCAATTGAGGCGTTGTTTTCAGAATTTATGTCTGATTCCACCCTGCTCATTCCTTCATTGTTCTGAGTCTGCGTTTCGCGCCAAGAAACTGAACGTCGCAGCAAATCGGCTTTCATCTAGTATATCAAGCGACTCTAAAATGACACCGGGGTCACTGCGGCAGTCTGTCGCGGAGCAATACAGCGAAACAACGAAACGACTCACCAAACCACTTAATCGGGGAACCAATCTCCCGCTGGCCGACGGAAAAGGTGATCGATTCTTTGATCAACCCAACTACTTTCTGCCTACCGCTGAAATGACATTCGGATCATCTGGGAACACGAGCGAAACGCTTCCCCCATCGTCAATTTACTCTTGCCTCGCTGGCGATCGGTAAACGTAATCGGAACCTCGGTCAATTGAGACCCCTGACCCACCAATCGCACAAGAATCTCTTCCAAGACTGCGTAGCCGTTGACCCGTAGATTCTGAAGCCCAACTTGCTCCAACGCTGAAACTCGGTAGCATCGCATCGAACCGCTGCAATCGCTTACCGGAAGCCCCAAACAGGTGATCGCAAAACGATTCACCATTCGACTCATCCACTTTCGATGCATGGGCCATCCGACAATCTTACCGCCCTTGGCATACCTCGACCCAATCACAACATCGATACTTGGATGCCTACAGGCCTCATCAAGCAACGCTGGCAGTTGACGTGGATCATGACTGAAATCACCATCGAGATTGATGAAAAAGTCATACCCTTGATTGACCGCTTCCCGCATGGCTAAACGAATCGCACTCCCAAGCCCTCGCTCATTCCGACGAATCATCAAGTTGACTTGGGCGTTCTCACCGTAATGCTTTGCCACCAACTCAGCGGTGCCATCAGGCGACTGATCATCCACAACAAGGATATCCGCTTCGGGCAGGTGTTCATGGATTTCACGAATGAGTGCAACGATATTTTCTGACTCATTCAAGGTACAAACAGCAACCAAAGACCGATACCTTTTGGTTTGCTTGCCGGCAGTGAAAGCGTCGTGATCGGACATCAAAAGCTTTAAGGTTCAGAGCAGAAACTAAAATCAAAACGATCAAAAAGAATGCCAAACAACCAACTTAACGGGCAATCATTACTAATCCCAACGGTGCACCGGCCGATCAATGATCTCTTTTAAAAGGAAAGCCTGCCGAATTCCTCCTGGCCGACTTAGCATCTCAACCAACTCCAGCGAACGGATACCGCCGCGTTGTTCAGTTGAGACCCGAGGCTTTTGCGAAGAGCGTGCTTTCTGATTTGCGGAAACATTTGGAGCCTTCGCTTCAACGGTGCGAACTAAGACGGCATCGGGAATCGACGAAGAGACTGCAATCGCATCCACGACCTCGTCCTCTACAACCTCTTCATCTTCTTCCAGCAGAACAAGCCGCTCACGTCGACGATCTGAATACTGCGATTGCACTTCCTGCAATGCTTTCTGAGACTCTCTTCGCGTTTGCTCGCCTCTTTGCTGATTGGCTTTCTCTGCACGACGCTGAGCAGCGCGAGCGAGGAAATCTTCTAAATCGCCTGACATGTTTTTTTCTTTTAGTTAATTGCGTGAATGGCTGTCAGCAGGTCTGATCAGAAAACCCCCTCAATCAACGCGACTCCAATGGCTGCAGACCATCCTTGGCGGTACTGGCGAGAGATTTTCTCATCTCAGTATCAGCATTCACATTCTGCAATTTGTAATAGTCCATGATGCTCAACTTTCCAGAACGAAACGCTTCGGCCATCGCTCGTGGCACTGCAGCTTGTGCAGCCACCACCGCCGAGCGACTATCTTCGATCTTGGCTTGATTTTCTTGCTCTTCCGCCACCGCAGCCGCTCGCTTACCTTCTGCCCTCGCTCTCGCAACCTGCGTATCCGCCTCGGCCTGATCGGCTTGCAGTCGTGCACCGATGTTCGCTCCGACATCGATATCGGCAATGTCAATCGAGACAATTTCGAATGCCGTCTGTGAATCCAATCGCTTCGCCAAAACGGCTTTACTGATCACATCCGGATTTTCCAGAACCGCTTTGTGATCCGCAGCGGAACCGATCGCACTGACAATCCCTTCGCCAACTCGGGCGATGATGGTTTCCTCCGTGGCTCCACCAATCAATTGCTGAAGATTCGCACGCACCGTCACCCTCGCCTTGACCTTAAGCTGGATACCGTCTTTCGCAACCGCATCAAGCGATGGCTTGGCTGAACCACGCGGTGGACAGTCAATGACTTTTGGATAGACGCTTGTCTGCACGGATTCCAAAACATCACGACCGGCCAAATCAATTGCCGTCGCTTCGCGAAAAGTCAAAGAGATTGTCTTCGCCTTCTTTGCTGCGATCAAAGCACGGATTACCTGCTGAACATTACCGCCGGCAAGAAAGTGTGCCTCCAATGCCGCGCTGGTCAAATCAGGATCTACCAAACCGGCCTGAGTTGCCATGATCTTACTGTGAACGATGGAACGAACATTCACTTTTCGAAAGGTCATTCCGAGCAAATTGAAAAATGAGATATCTGCCCGAGTCAGCTGCGACTGAATCCAAAGCCCAAAATAACGGCTAAAGACCAATAAGCTGACCATGATGAGGCCAAATACGATGGCTGCGATGACCAATCCGAACATCGTACCACTGCCTAGCTCAGAGCCTTTTGCAATCTGTCCCAGCAATCGAATTCCAAGCATCGAATCAATCCAATCTTTAGATAATTTCATTCAGAGAAAGCGATTGTCCCCTGTGAATCGCCAACGCAACCCAGTCATCAACAAACCAAGTTGCCCGCGACGACGGTCCATGATAGCGAAAAGCTGAGTACCACACTAAAGCTTTCACACGGGAATCCTAACACGCTGGGACAACAAAAATCGCTATACCACGCTCGGTGACCAAGATTCCCTCCGACTATTGCGATTGAGTCAACGCCAGAATCGAAAGCGAGCCAACTCATCGAAGCAGACTTCGACACATTGGCTAATGCCCAATAACTCGTAGAACGGGTCTACCTGGCAAAACACGCCCCGATGCAACAAAGACCAGACGGCCAATCGCGCAACAAAAAAGCTGAGCCCAACTCGGGACCCAGCTTTTGTTAATCACGAATCGTACGACAGCTTACACTTTGTCCGAATCTTTTTCGGCACCTGATGGCGTGTTGTCATCGTATTTGGCTTCGGGGATATTTGCCTCGGGCTTAGCAGCAATCACGCTGTGGTAGACGGCGAATTCGTTGTCGTTGGAATCAGCGGGCTGATCAACCGTTTGCTCGGTCACGTTGGCAGCTTCGACAATCATCTCAATGACTTTCCGTTCAATGATCTGATTTCGCAGCGCATCCATCTGACCTTGTTTTTCAAGTCGTGCCCGTACCCGACGTTCGGGTTGATCACTTTGCTGAGCGATCAAAGCGATTTCTGCGTTGTAATCTGCCTCGTCTGCCTCAACGTTTTCTTCCTCGGCAATCTTTTCGAGGATAAAGTGCTCACGGAGTGCAGACTCAGTAGAAGCTTGAGCGTTTTGTTTCGAAGCATTCACGAAACGACGAACAGCGTCTTCATCGAATCCGCTACGACGCAACTCAAGCACTTTACGCTCTAGCTCTCGCATCGTCTGACGCTTCACGAGAGACTCGGGCAATTCAAATTTTGCATCACCTGCAAGTGATTGAATCACTGTTTTACGAAGCTCTTGCTGGGTTCGATAATCTGCTTGACGAACCAGCGATTCACGAACAAATCCCTTGAGCTCATCTTCTGATTCGAAATCGCCCAACTCTTCGAGGAACGATTCAGTTAGCTCTGGCATTTCTCGCTTCAGGACTTCGACAACACTGAATGTGCCCTCGACTTCCTTGCCGCGCAGTGACTCATCGGAAATACCGTCAGCGATTTTGACGGTCACCGCACGAGACTCACCCTCTTTGACTCCCGCCATCACCGAGCCAAAATCCGCCGCAACTGCGTCAGTGAAACTGAGACGATCTTGAAGCGTGATTCGCTCCTCCTCCATCTCGGACACCACTTTGCCGTCTAGTTTAAACTTCGCGCTGACCAGCAGGGTATCACCCGATTCAGCAGGAGCATCGGATGCTTCGAGCGTTGCATACTTGGACAGTACTCGATCAATCGCCCGCTGTACCTCGGCATCACCGATGTCCTCGACCGGTTTATTGATGTCGAGCCCTTTCCAAGTCGGTGTCTCGAATTCGGGACGAACCTCGATTTGGAACTGATACTTGAAATCACCAGAATCTGGAATTTCAATCGAGTTGTAGTCGAAATCAGGCTCGCCGATTGCAGAAAACTGCTCCGAGTCAGTGACCTGAGAGAGACTATCCATCAGAAGCGAGCCCTTCACTTGCTCAGTGACCCGATCTTTGAACTGCTTTTCAACTAGTTTTCTCGGAGCACGACCGCTGCGGAATCCAGGGACTTGTGCCTCTGGAACCAGTTCGTCGTACGCATCTTTGAGGTACCGCTGAACTTCTGCTTCGGGAATCGTTACCACAACTTCGCGCAAACAAGCTTGCGGACTTTCAACTTTCACTTCCAGTTGAATGGGTGCTTTTTCTTGGGCTTCGGCCACTTCGGTCTCAGTAGAGGTGGACATCCTTAGGCAGACCTCGAATTTCTTTCGGGTACAGGTATTTCGGTGAACTCAGATTTGCTTTCGGATATCATCCGCTTGCCATCCAGCTAAATCGCGATGGAATGACTCTAACGCGGTGATTTCTCCAGAGACAAACCGCACACCACGAAGTACGTGTCTCGCATGATTTCAAGTCAACAAAGAACACCGCCTTGGTGCTCTCGTACCTGCATATCGCATGGAAATCTGGGTTAAATAAATTCAAGCGGGGTAGTCTATCGTCCAATGCTTCAATCGAGCAAGCGGTAAACCGTAAAACCCACGAAACCGATGATCCGCTGGTTCAGGAATGACGATCAGTAAGTTTGCACAGAATCAGGTCTTGCCGTACCAACGACCCAGCCTATAATCTGTCGCTCAGAGAAGAACTCATGCGGCTGTAGCTCAGTTGGCAGAGCATCACGTTGCCAACGTGATTGTCGTGGGTTCGAATCCCATCAGCCGCTCTTCTCTCTCTATTTCGCCCATTTTGGGATGACACGGGTGACACAGATTGCCCCGTTTAAAAGTCGAGGCGATCAGCCGATCGACCGCCCCCCCCTGACTAGCTACCTTGAGTAGCTACCCTAATTCAGTGCGGACTGTTTTTTAACTCGATTTACCAATGCAGCGTCCTGAATTGCCAAGGTCATGATCCAGCGGGCCGCAGGTGGAGGAATCGTTGATCGCGAGACGCGATGGTGACCAAAGTGACTCGGTAGATGAACTCCGGTCATCCTTCACGAGCGGCAACACAATTATTGTTCTTGTCTCAAACCCCGCTCTAACGCTACACCCAAGCAAACTTGTTGGAGTATAAACGAGTACCGGCTGGGCGAATGAAACATGGCGCCCTCAACTTCCATCGAACGAAATCACGAGCAGAGACAACGTGCCTCACGCAGAGCTTGGTCCAATCGCAATTCATCTTCCCGAGAAGGTGGAGACGAACGAGATGCTCGCTGAGCAGTATCCCAAGTGGGACCTTGAGCTGATCGCTGAGAAGACGGGGATTCACCGGCGACACATCGCAAAGCCAGACGAAACCGCTTCGGATCTCGCCGTCGCTGCGGCAGAGCAATTATTCGCAGCCCATCAGGTTGAGCGTGCTGAGATTGATTTCGTCCTCTTGTGCACACAAACCCCTGACTATCCACTCCCGACCACCAGTTGCTTGATTCAGGATCGACTTGGGCTCAGCACCCGCTGCGGAGCTTTGGATTTTAATCTCGGATGCAGCGGCTACGTTTACGGACTCGCGATTGCAGATGGGCTGATTCAGAGTGGGGCAGCCAAAAAGATTTTGCTCCTAACAGCCGAAACCTACAGCAAGTACATCGACTCTGAAGATCGCAGCCT
>JADHOA010000017.1 GCA_016779185.1 Rubripirellula sp. | reverse complement strand
CCAACTCAACGAAGGTGATCTGGCGCACATCAACTCGACGTGGGGCCTTCCTCGTGAGTGCCGTATTGAGCAGGTTGCCTATCAACCGCGAGACTGGGCACCAAGCAAAGTTACTTGGACCGCGTCAAATCTCTGCCACAACCCACTGTACTTTGAAAGCGTCAACCTTGAACGATACGGACACACCCGTGGACCCGTCATGGAACCAGTGGTGCAGTCGGCGCATTTCTTCGGAAACATCTTGATTCTTCCATACAAGATGGGCGTACATGGTCCGCGTGAATGTCAATATGCACTCGGTTACTACCGACCCGGTAATGAAGCGCCATGGATCAAACAGCCGTTGCCAATCAGTGCTCGAGGTGCACTCGCGCAAGCAGCAACGATGACCGGCTTGTTTTGGTTAATCCCATAAGGCTCAATCAACCTTGGACATATTCACCGACGGCCATGATCCGTAGTCATTATGATCATCCGCGACGAAACTGGCCGGCTCCGAATCGGTTCGCACCTTCCGTGACGTGAATCAATTGTCTTATCAAGGTTTTTCATTAACTGATCATTCCGCTTGTGGCTGCTCGACCTCAATCGATGGAGCCGACAAAAGGTAGCCCGCCCAAAATAAAGGCTCTTTTCCTGTAAGGCCTTTCAGGCTGTGCTCCGCTTGGGTCAGTAGCGGTTCGTCGCTCGGATTCAAATCGGTTGTCCAAAGAACGTCTCTGGATGCATTCCATGAATCTGTCAGTGAGTTCATGGGAAGTGTTCCCATGATTTCCTTGAGCATCACCGCCGAAGACTCACCTCCAACCGCCCATCGAGACACCAGCACTTCCTGCGTGCCCGCGCAGTGCGCTGCACACAAGACGCGAAACAGACCGTCCCCTGATCCCATCTGACCGCCATCAACAGGTGTTCGAAGGCCTGCCCAAACGATGCGGTCGGGTGAAAGCAAAGGGAATCTCAACCAAGTATTGAGCGTGCCAAAGGCGTTACCTTGATCGAAAGCAGCAGGGTGAAAGTCGAGCGGTGATTTTGGATTGATAAATTGCGGCTTGGCGACCATCAAATCGGTTACCGAAGCGCCCAAAAAACAACTTGGTAAATCCGATTCACCGGGCAACCGCACGGTATCGGGCACGAGCGCCATTAAGTCCTCGATGGTTGCCTCGTTCTTTTCTAGATCGCGTGGAGAAAAGAAAAGATCTCCCGTCAAGCCAATCTTTGCTGCGGATCTCGGTGCCAACTTGAATCGACGCAGCGCAAACCCAGGAGTCGGAGCGTATCGTAAACGAACTCGATCCACGACTAGATCGGTGGCGTGATCGGGAACGGGCAGTAACTCGAACGGCAGGTACCAAAGTGGGCCATCAGGCACGATCACTATTTCTTCGTATTGATCAAAGACAATTTCTGAATTTTGAAATAAACCATCTCGTATTTTGATCGCAAGATCACGCCAGTCGTCTCCCTCGGGTAATCGATTTCCTCGCACCTTTCCAACACCAATCTCCCGTAAAAGTAATCCGAGATCCCTTGAACACTGCGACAGGGAACCAGCCTGCCACATGCGTACCTTGGCTGCGTTTGAAACGGTACCGATGATTTGATTACCCAAAACGGTAAACGTGATCATCGCGGTCTGATCCGGTAAAGATTGTGTAGGTGCTTTGTCCGAAAGCACCGGCGGCATGACGTCGGGAATTTGAACACGATCAATCGTCATTTGTGCCGCCCTCGATTCCATCGCGTTGACTCGCTCAATTCCTGCAGTCGGATCGTTCGCCACCGCATTGACCTCCGCGATCAACCGCGTCATTTTCGGTCCCATTTTTTGACGTTGATCCAAAACGTCGGCGGATAGCTGCTGGTCATTCATTGACGCTAGATGTCGGACCTGTAGAAAACGGCCGTGAAGAGGCAAGGCATAAAGAAAATTCGTGTTCAGGGTTTCATTCCATGTCGTTAAAAACGACTCCGCATACCCGGCCGACAATGCAAGATTCAATCTTGCCAACTGCGCTGATCGTCGGTCTGCCAAAATACCAGCGATTGCATCCACCGGATCTCGTCGCCAAACCGATAGACCCGGCTTCTGACAATATTCTCGCAGTAATTTCTCACTGGTCGTTCCACCAAGTTGCTTACCGGAAGCCGCCTGAACGAGACCCATCTGATAAAGGTAAGGCATGGAAACCAGCGGTCGCGTGCGAAAACGATGATTGAGTGCAAAGTTCGCGACAGACTCCATCGCGATATCGAAGGCCGTCGGCTTTTCGATTCCTGTCGATGCGCCGTTGGCTGCAGCGTACCTCGCTGTGACATAAGCAGCATAAGCGTTGAGACGGGGTTGTAAAAAATCTCGACGTGATTGAAACAGTCTCCACTGCGACATCATACGATCCGCACTCTCCAGATCGCCCGCCGTGATTGAGGCGTCCGCTCCTGCGATCAAACTGTGATAAGCCGCGAGCGGTGAATCGCGAACGATCGCCTGCGCGACATACTCGGCAACCTGCTGGACTTGACCTGCCTGCTGATCCGTCGCGCAGCCGGCAGCAAGCTGTAACGCCTCACCAATCCATTCCCGCTGTCCCCAAGCTCCTGCGAAATGAGTGGCTTGAATCGCCTGAGACAGTACCGCTTGATGTTGCCCCGATTCCAGCATGGCAGCGATCTGAGAAAGAAGCACCATTGAAGAAAGTGGATGGGTGGCACCGTTAAACAACGCAGCCGCCGGACTCTCCTCCAAAACCGTCCGATCCTCTCGGTAGGCTAGGTATTCGGTCACTCGCATCGCGCCGATCATCGTCCGCGCAATTGGAGCGGGTAAGTTTGCCGGGTACTTTGTCGAATCCAGTAGGTTCTCGATAAAAACATCTTGATCACTCAGCGGTCCCATCAAAACCCTTCGACGGTAAGACGCGATCGCAATCCCACGAATGATCTCCACCATATCCATATTTCGAAGGTTTGGCTCTTCAATCACGCCTCCCTGCAATAATGACTGTTCAGTCAAGGGTTGGCCGGATTGATACATGACCCGATCTGCGATGGGTGCTCGCTGAACCGCTTGAGCCTGTGGCCACAGATTTGGGGAAATCGCTTTTTGCTGGTTTGGCTGTAGCATTGCAGCCCAGTCGATTCGCGACAGCCAGCCACGATTGACCAGCACGATCTGCAATGCCTGATCCACGTATTCTCGAGTACCGATCAGGTTCCCTAATTGCCACTGACATTCCGCCATCATTGCAAGAGGAGGAATCGAATCGATCCATCGGCCTCGCTGATCTCGCCGCCCCTGACGCAACGCTTCCTCAAATGCATCGGATGCGGTCGCTAGGTCGCCACGACGATAGATTTCTAAGGCCAAATAGTATTGCTGCGAAGGATACTGACCGGCCGGCTCCACACCACCGAGTAAGCCGAACGCGCCGCCTCGATTCACCTGGTAGGGGTTACCTTGAGCTTGTTTGCTTTGCCCAACGCCGTTTTGTCCGGTGAAGGTTTGGCCAATCGCCTGCGCGTTTAAAAAAACGGAAACGGTCAAGCAACTGAAAAAGAAAAGGCCGCAAAGCGTGACGCGTGATTCTCTCTTCGAATCCAATCGACACGTAAACGGATCACAACGATTCCTATTCGGTGGAATCGCTTTTTGAGATGGATCGCCAACGCAATGAGGCTTGCTGGAAGTCATTTTTCTCAAGCTGCTTTGCTGGTGGAGAAAGAGGGTCGATCCGTGGATGATCCCCCAAAAGCGCGGCAGTGGATAAAACCACGCGACACGCCGCAACCATGTTTTTAACGGTTTTGGAGCCAAAAGACGAACAAAATATTGTCTCGCGTACGCCAGTGCGAAAACTAACCTACACTGAACTTGAGGGTCAGAATACCGAATTCAAGTTCGCAGACCAAAGTTTGCACGCGGCCATGCTGGTGGTCCAATCCTGCTAGCGAATGAAGCGAGATGGGCGATTTAACCGCGAATCCCTCCGGTTCTCTGTTGCGAATTCGATCGCTTTGAGTGGTAAAATCAGGCCATGATTAACCCCTATCAGCCTACCAATCCGGCAGAACGATCCGAAGAATCCATCGATTCTCCTTGGGTCGAAGGCTTGAAATCTGCCGACTCGAATGTCGAATCCCAGTCGGAAACCCAGTCGGAAACCCAGCCAAACTTAATCAAAATGTTTGGCAAATGGTCGCTGATCTGCACACTGAGCGCCATTCCGAGTTTTGTCCTTGGATCTCTGTCCACCGATAATCAGTACCTCGGTATGGCGACTGGGATTTTTCTCTTCATCCTTGGATATGTCTGCTTGGATCGATACACCTGGAACTTTGCGTGGCGCAAGAATCCTGTGATCCGCCGGATCCTGCGAGTCATGTACACCACACGAATCGCCATCTCTTGCTCCATGATGGGTACGCCCCTTGATATGGCATGTGGAATCGCTGCTTTAGGTGCCACCCACTTGCTGATGCAAAATCTGGGCGTTTTGGGTGGCCCCGATGATTTCATTGCAGCTCTGATTGGAACCATCTTTCAAGGAATCATCCTGAACGTCGTACTCCTTAGCTACGGCCTCGTTTTGCTAGCGTGCTACGCCGGGTACAAACGGTGGACCGGTAAGAGCTAGAAAAGCCCAGCAAGAGCTAGAAAAGCGTTGAAAAGCTGGAAATGCGTAAGATTCTAATCATCACATCATCGGATATCGCATAGAGGTATCTTCCTAGGGTGATGCAGGGGTGAATCAACGCTAGGTTGCTCGCAATCACAGTTGACCCATTCCCCCCAAAACCGTAACTTTTGCCAGGAGAACAAGTTAGGAGCGGTGCGCCGATACGGCGTTCAACGCGTGTTGAGAAGTGGATGAATGATCAAGATTCAAAGCTGTCTTGCGTCCCTTTTTTGGATCAAAGCGATCCAATAGAGCGTGATGATGGCCATCGAATCTTCGTACAGCCGCTTGTCTTTTTCGCTTCCTGATCTCGTTCGCTTCATTGCACCAACCACGGCTGGTCGACCACAACTGTCGCAAGGATCGCGTCGCTCTTCATGACACTCGTGATTTCTTTCGGTGCAGTCGATTTCGCTAGCACAAAAACGGCCGATATTGGCCCGAATCATTATCGAATACTATGTCATTTTTCGAACAAATCTGGGATCTCCTCGGCATCATTTTCGGCGGCCTCTTCGGAGGCTTTGAACGTCTGGTGACGCGTATCTTTGGATCCGCCAATGCTCGCACCGTGACAAAATTTGAAAAGCGTGTGGAAACCATTAACGCTTTGGAATCGAAATATGAAGCGATGGAGGACGAGGAACTCAGGAAGCAAACCGAGGTACTCCGACTCCGACTGCGCGAGGGCGAAACCCTTGACGACATCCTTGAGGACGCATTTGCGGTTTGCCGCGAAGGCGGAAAGCGTTTCCTGTCGATGCGTCACTATGACGTTCAGTTGATCGGCGGAATGGTGCTCAACAGCGGTGGTATTGCCGAGATGGTCACCGGTGAAGGTAAAACACTCGTCGCCACGCTCGCAGCCTATCTGAATGCGTTAGAAGGCAAAGGTGTGCATGTCGTGACCGTCAACGATTACCTTGCTCGTCGCGACATGGAGTGGATGGCGCCGCTTTACATGAACCTTGGCCTTACCGTTAATGCGATTCAGTCGGGGATGTCGACAAGCGAAAAACAGGCGGCCTATGCCTGTGACATCACCTACGGGACCAACAATGAATTTGGTTTTGACTACCTGCGAGACAACATGCGCCCCGCCGCCAAGGGCGATCATCGATTCCCCGCAGAGACGCAGCAATGCCAAGGCCCGCTCAACTTCGCAATCATCGACGAAGTTGACAACATTCTCATTGACGAAGCGCGAACCCCTTTGATCATCAGCGGACCTGCTGATTTGGACCTTGGTCGCTACAAAGAAGCGGATCGTGTAGCAAGTCAACTGAGTCGCGAAGAACATTTCAAAGTCGACGAAAAACAACACAACGTCACACTGACCGATGAAGGGGTTCGGGAAGCAGAAAAACTCGCGGGTGTCGAGAGTTTTTACACGGCGGGTAACATGGAGTGGCCCCACCTGATCGACAACGCTCTGAAAGCTCGCTACCTCTACAAGCGAGACGTTAACTATGTCGTCAAGGATCGGCAGGTCGTCATCGTTGATGAATTCACCGGACGACTGATGGAAGGTCGCCAGTGGAGCGATGGTTTACATCAGGCCGTGGAAGCCAAAGAAGGAGTGCCAATCAAACAAGAGACACAGACCTTCGCTACAGCTTCGCTTCAAAACATCTTCAAGATGTATCGCAAACTATCAGGCATGACGGGTACAGCGATGACCGAAGCGACTGAATTCATGAAGATCTACAACTTGGATGTTGTCGCCATTCCAACCAATCGAGGTCTACAACGTCTCGAGCATCCGGATCTCATTTATCTGACTGAAAAAGACAAGTTCAAAGCACTTGCCGAAGAGGTGGAACGCATGCACAAGTGGGATGTGCTTCGTCTCAAGGAAGATGAACTTTGGGGAATCATCGAAAGTGAAGATGAAGAGAACATTCGAATTGTCCTGAAAGGTGAAAAATCACCCACAGCAGTTCCGCGATCGAGCGTATTGGAAATTAGCCGAAAAGGTCGACCCGTTCTGATCGGAACCGTCAGCATCGAGAAAAGTGAACGTCTCTCCACTCTTTTGGAACGTCGTGGCATCAAGCATGATGTGCTTAACGCCAAGCAACATGGCCGCGAGGCAGACATTGTCGCACAAGCCGGCCGGCTAGGCGCTGTGACGATCGCAACGAACATGGCTGGCCGTGGTACCGACATCATCCTCGGTGGCAACCCAGAGACGATGGCGTGGGCCCAACTGCAACACAAGTACCCAACTCGGCTCGAAGTTCCTGATGATGAATGGAACCAATTGGTCGACGAAATTGATCAACGGGAGGGAATGAAAACCGAAGGCGAACTCGTTCGATCCATTGGCGGGCTTGCGGTGCTCGGCACCGAACGCCACGAGTCTCGACGTATTGACCTGCAGCTACGCGGACGATGCGGACGACAAGGCGACCCCGGATCTAGTCGTTTCTTCTTATCTCTCGAAGATGACTTGATGAGGATCTTTGCCGGCGATTTCGTCAAGAGCATGATGGAACGACTTGGGATGAAAGAGGGAGAAGCGATCGAGTCTCGCGTGGTGACCGGACGTATTGCGAGCGCGCAAAAGAAAGTCGAAGAACGCAACTACGAAATCCGCAAAAGTCTCCTCGACTACGACGAGGTGATGGACGAACAACGCAAGCGTGTTTATCGCTACCGTCAAAATCTTCTCGATGGGCACAGCTCGAGAACCATGATCCTTGACCTAATTCGCGGTCAGATCGAAAAGTATGTCGAAACATTCCTCGACCCCAAATACGGAGTCGATTCTTTTGCTGCCTATGCAGGTGGAGCACTTGATTGCCAACTTGAGCCACGTGATTTCCTCAACATGGACTTTGAGATGGCGAGCACCTACGCTCACGATCAAGCCGAGCGGCAAGTGGAAGTAACAGTTGCCGAGATCGTTGAAGAAAATCTTCCCGAGGGCATGGAGGAAGAGTGGAACTGGAAAGCGTTGGTGAACTGGTCCAATACTCGCCAGGGAAGTAATTTCCAAGAACACCAACTTAAACGCCTTGAACGCGATGAGTTGATTGACGAACTGACCAAAGTCGCCCAGACACGGATTGGAAAAATCGATCTGAGCGAAGGCTCTGTGATGCTTGATGCAGACTTTGGCCTGAAAACGCTCAGTGCTTGGATGCGACATAAATTCAACATTGAAACCAAACCCGAAGAATTCAAAGATGTCGAGGACAGACGCAGCGTCACCGTCGCTCTAACAAAGCAAGCTGAGGAAGCCTATAGCCTCAAAGAAGCTGAGTATCCAATTCTCACTGGTCTTTCTCGTTTCACCACGCAGCAGGGAGCACAAGCTTCGCTTGATCGAGAAGGTTTGGTTGATTGGGTTGCTCGAAGATTCGACGTCACACTTGGCGTTGAGGACGTCAAGATGAATCGCGATGAGCTAAAGGGTCAACTCATCGAGTTCAGTCGCAGTGCGAACCAAGCAGCGCAAAGTGAATATGAGGCTGCTCGAGCAAAAGTTGATGCGCTCTTTGGCGACGCCGGCGAAGAGACCACCGTAGCAGTGGCTTCCAACGAAAAAAGTCTCGACGAGCTCATCACTTGGCTAGATGATTCACTCTCTCACAAAATTGCAAAAGAAGATCTTTTGAGAATGAGTCGCGAGCAACTTTCGCTCGCAGTTGACGGTGCCGTTGACGATCGGTTTTATCCAGAAATGCGTCGCATGGAACGACAAGTTCTGTTGCAAATTGTTGATGATGCATGGAAGAACCATCTGCTAACCATGGATCACCTGCGTAGTAGCGTTGGCCTGAAAGGCTATGCACAGATGGATCCCAAGGTGGAGTACAAACGCGAAGGGATGCGTCTATTTGAAAAAATCTGGGAAGCGATTGGCGAGCGAGTCACCGACCTCATTTTCCGAATGGAATCATCTCTCAACGAAGCGTTCATCCGTAGCACTTGGGTGCAAGGTCAAGCGAGACACGATGAGGTTGCGCCAGCGTCGACATCCTCAACCGCCACTAACAACACGTCGCAGGGAACTGCGAATCGCAATACCCAAAATACGTCGAACCAATCCGGGGAAGCTCAAAAACCCGCGACGGTTCGAAATCGTGGACCAAGGGTCGGTCGCAATGATCCGTGCCCCTGTGGAAGCGGCAAGAAATACAAATCCTGCCACATGCGAATCAACGGTTAAATGACCGCATTGGTTGCGATGTGTTCAAACGGTTCCAAGGATTCGGCCAATCACGTGGATGCCTCACCACAATGCTTGCCTGTGACAATGGCAAGCTCAGAGATTGAGCAGGAAAGGATGCGCAACCCATGCTCGCCAACGTTGTCTATCTTCTATTGATCGTGGCGGTTAGTCCTTTCCTAATCTTGCGATCCGTTCGCGGCGGAAGGTACCGTCGCGGATTGAGCAACAAATTGCTTGGACTCTCTGCGAAAAAATCAAAAAGCTACCGCGATATAGCCGCCGCCAAGAGCCATCTACGTTGGTTCCATGCGGTGAGTGTCGGTGAGGTGAATCTGCTCGCTGGGCTAATTGGAAGTCTGCAGCCAGATCAGGCCAAACCCTACGTCATTAGCACCTCCACCGATACGGGCTATGACCTAGCCATCAAACTCTTTGGTAACGATCGCGTTTTTTTTTGTCCCCTCGACTTCACCTGGGCAGTCCAACGGACATTCAAAAATCTTCGGCCCTCTGAATTAATTCTGATGGAATTGGAATTATGGCCCAACCTCATTCGAGCAGCGAAAAATAACGGATGCAAAATTTATGTCGTGAATGCGAGACTAAGTGAGAGGAGCGCAAAACGTTACCAGAAGTTTTCTCGATTCACTCGACCGATCTTTGCTTCGCTGAACTGGGTCGGATGCCAAGACACCGAAGTTCTCGAACATTTTCGCTCGTGTGGTACCGCTCCAGAAAATCTCGAAGTCACTGGATCACTCAAATTCGATAACGCCCCCTCAACCCGTGATACCCCCGCTGTCTTGGAATGCAAAACATGGGCAGGACAGTCCGATGAACATCTGGTTTGGTTGGTCGGTAGCACTCAACCAGACGAGGAAAAAATGGCTTTGTCGATTTTCAACCGGTTGGTGCACCGTCACCCCAACCTGAGACTAATTCTCGTTCCGCGTCACCCACAGCGATTCGACGAAGTCGACCAGCTCATTGGTGCATTTCAGAACACTCCTCTTCGAAGGTCATCCACTAAAAAGTCTCAAACCGAATGGCCCCAAGATCGTATCCTTTTAATTGATACGATCGGGGAACTAGTGCATTGGTGGGGTACGGCACATTTAGCTACCGTTGGCGGGAGTTTTGGATCGCGAGGAGGCCAAAACATGCTCGAACCGGCTGGATACGGATGCGCTGTCTCGTTCGGTCCTGATACTCGCAATTTTAAGCAGATAGCCCAAACACTACTTCAAAATGAGGCGGCTGTTCGAGTCAAGGATGAACTCGAACTCCAGCATTTCATTGGGCGTTGTCTCGAAGATCCTGCCTATCGAATTCGACTCGGCAAGCAAGCCGCAGACACGGTGAACCGTCATCGTGGAGCGGTGGAACGCACCTGCAAAGCTCTGGACCAGCGATCGAGTGAAGTCAAGCTATCGACCGTTCGTTAGCGGCTGGCAACGATCTTGAGTTGCCAGCTAAAAGACAAATTGAGAAAAAAAAACGGGGCAGAGCCTTATAAAAGACTCTACCCCTGAGCAGAGCGGCGGAGCGCTTCGCCGCAATCCACTGTAATGGTGAACACTCGAATCGTCACAACGCTTCGATGTTACTCTGGCTGTGGGCGATTACCGCCTCGTCGACCCCCGTTAGCACCGCCGGGCCCACCTTGACCGCCAGGGCCGCCGAAACCACCCCGACCGCCACGACCAGCGTTTTCAGGCATCTCGAACTTCTCGCCCTTCATCTCTTCGAACTTTGATTGCTGGGTGCTGGTGAGAACGCTGAGGATCTCTTTTTCCATTTCCTCTCGCATCTTGCCCATTGCCTCGCGGATGTCGCCACCAGGCCCACCTGCACCACCGCCTTGGAACATTTCACGCATCCGCTCACGCATTTTCTCACCTTGAGCTTGGCGAGCTTCCGCTAACTTGGTCTTTTGGTCTTCGGACAATCCAAGCTTGTCAGCAACTTCAGGATCGTCCAACGCTTGAACGCCTCGGATTTGAAGGCTGATTTGCTCGAGTCGCTCAAGTTGCTGAGGCAGCAAAACTTCCTCGAGTTGCAGCTTCATTTCTTCTGCTCGCTCTTCAGCTTGCTTTCGCATCTTTTCGAAGGCTTGCTGACGCTCCTCTTCACTCATCTCACGGAAATTACCAAAGTCAGGTCGCTCACCACGGCCTTGCTCGGCTAACTTTTCAATCGCTTCTTTTTGTGCCGGGCTAATTTCCAGCTCAGTCTGGACTTCTTCGATTCTCAAAAGAGACATGGAGTTTCCACCACCGCCACCGGGGAAACCACCACCGAAACCACCCCGGAAACCACCTTGACCACCACGAAAACCACCGGGGCCTCCGGGTCCGCCTTGTCCACCTGGTCGCCCTTGGGCTTGAAGACTACCGACAAGCAATGTTGCCAAACCTGCTGCCAGCACACCGGCCATCAAACGATTCAATTTCATTGATAGAAAATCCAAAAAGAGATTCGATAAGACTTTTTTCTCGTAAATCCAGCAGAATAGCTGGCTGCATTGACGCGTCTCTAAACTAGAAACTCGCGCGGAGCGATCGAGTTTCGGGGTCTGCCGTGAAACATGAAAAATTATTGCAAGTTTTTTCCTTGCCATGGCTCTACAGTCGTGCAAATCAAAAATCAGTCCAAGACTTTTTGGCGATCAACCCCCCTCACAACGGACACAGGAGTCCAACCCATGCGTAAAACTCTCCTCGCCCTCGCTGCAATGATGCTGCTTCCAAGTCTCGCGATGGCAGAAGAAGCAAAGAAAATGACCATCGTTGAAACTGCAGTCGCTGCAAAATTCAACACCCTCGTTGCAGCCGTCAAAGCTGCTGGCTTGGTCGATGCCCTCAGTGGAGACGGTCCTCTAACCGTATTCGCTCCGACAGACGAAGCGTTCGCCAAATTGCCGGCCGGTACCGTCGAAAACCTACTCAAGCCAGAGAATAAGGATCAGCTTGTCGCCGTTTTGACCTACCACGTTGTCAAAGGCAATATGACCGCTGGCAAAGTCCTCAAGAAAAAGTCGCTCGAGACCCTGCAGGGTGGATCGATTGCGGTTAGCACCGACGACAAAGGTGCGAAGGTAAACGACTCACGCATCTTGAAGACCGACATCAGTTGCAGCAACGGCGTCGTGCATGTCATCGATACCGTTCTGTTGCCAAAGAAATAGGGCTGAAGTCCTAAGAAGAGTATTCTCGGTTAGACTCCGAAAAATCTCGAGTCAGATCGAAGAAGGGCCGGCATTCGCGGTTGCGAACGCAGGCCCTTTTTTTATTGTTCGATGTGGCTTTCGCACAACCATTCGATGCGGAATAGGGTCGGGCACTGGAAAAATTTATCGCGCAACAAAAAGGCTGGTGACTTTTTCAATCAACCAGCCTTTTGTGATTGCGGAAACTTGTGACTGCCCGAAAGCTTGCACTATCGATCAATGCAAGTTTCTAGGAAGCGAGCCAAACGATGGAAGTCGCTATCAGGCTCAATGAATCGAACCTTCGTGACCAAGGTTTGAGGATCGACAAGCTCTTCAAACGGAACATACTTCAAAGAGAGTTGTCCGTGAACGGAAACCATCACACCGTTGAGCTTTTCCTCGACGAGTGCTCGGTATGCTCCCACACCAAGCTGTGCTCCAAGCATCACGTCGTAGGCCTGAGGCGCAGCGCATCTGGATTCGTAGCCTAGTTGCAAACCATTGATCTTTTTCGATTTGCCGGTTCGCTCTTTGTAACGGTCAGCCAACAACCCAGATACCATCGATGCAAGATTGATGGCCGAGATGTTGATATGTCCATGATCATCACGACTGATACCTTCTAAGAATCTCGAAGGTAAGAACTCTGCCATGCCTTCTGCAATCACGATCGTCCCGTAAGGTCGACCCTCACGCTCGCGGGCAAGCATCATGTCGACCATTCGATCAATGACGCGTTCAAGAGCCATCACCTTGCGTGGCTCACCTGTCTCGGCATTGGTCTCGGTGTCTGCTAAGTCACCTCGAATGTCTTCGACGCTCAAAACCATGCTCGCCTCACCGGCAATGGCGGCACCGTACGCGAGCCAACCCGCACTGCGTCCCATCGCCTCGCACAAGAAGTAAGCACGACCGGCGGCAGCATCAAAATTCAAGTTGCGAATTTCTTCGGCTAGCGTCTCTGCTGCGGTGAAAAAGCCAAAAGTGAAATCGATGCCGGAGTAATCGTTATCGATGGTCTTGGGAAGGTGAATGACGGGGAATCGACGCGCACCCTCGGGAAGTCGGTCTTGAAACAACTTGAGTTTATTAGCGGTCTTGAGCGTGTCATCGCCGCCAATCGAAATCAACGCGTCGACTTCAAGCGAACAAAGCCCCTCGTAAACACGACGCAGTGGAGCAACGAGTTCTTCATCATCCAAATGCTCGGGAGCACTCACGTGCTTACCAGGGTTGGTCCTCGCCGTGCCGATCATGATTCCGCGGCTAGTACGAGCGTTCGTCAACGTCTCGTGCGTGAAAGTGATGTAATCTTCACCTTCTTGCATAGGACTCGCAGCGGAGTAATCGGCCAAACGACTGTAGCCATGCTTGATGCCGAAAACCTGAGCACCTTCTTCGAGAAAGGTAAAAGCTGCCGTGGAAATCACAGCGTTTGCCCCGGGAGCGGGACCACCCGCAAACAAAATTGCAACACGTTTAATATCAAGCGAATGATGATCTGGCATGGTCACTGTTAATGTGTGGGTTCGAATTCAAATTTCGTGTCCCCTATTCTAGAGATCGCCGCGCTAACGCCAAGTGACCCCCATGGCGAACACCATTATCCGCCAACAAGGCAAGACTTTACGCCGTTAACACCTTCCGCGGTCAGTAGAACTGCCTGTGAGTAGGATTAGCGGGTGTTAAGACACATCCGACATCACTCTTTGTCACCTTCGATGCGGACGCCATCTTGATCGTTGACGACGAAGGTCGTGCCATCGGCAATTAGAAATGAAAATGTCTGTTCGTTCGAATCACAAACGACCTGAATGCGTTGCTGAGCCCCCGGCAGAATTTGATCCGAAGCGGCAACCGACATGAACGCGCCCCGCTGCAACACGAGCGGTCGCACCCCCATCGATTGCGCCACTTCCGCACTCATCGCCTCGCAGCGATCGTCACTATGGGTCGCCCCCAGTTCGCCGCGATCATCTGTCACTCCATTGCCATTGTCATCCACGCCCGCAACACCGGGCTGCAAATCTTTACCCGGTAGAATGGCAACCACCGCTCGAGGATCAAATTGCTGTAGTGAAACTCGAACGGTTGCTCGAGGTTGTGATTGGATTTCCACGACAAAAGTTTGCTGCCTGAATAACCAAGCATCGATATCACGCATCGTCGCTTGTTCGATGCGGTCCTTGATTGCGTCAACCAAAGCATCCGAGGAGCGATCCGATGGGTTCACGCGAGAGATTTCCGGCGGCAACCAACTTTTGATGATTGCGACAAACAGAATCGCGAGCATGACATGGAGCAACGATCGATGCATTTTTCGGAGTCGTTATCCTCTTGAGAAAATTCCCGTCATTATCGAGTGACATCACTAGCGACATTCCCAGTGATACCGCCACTGACACCAACCGCAAACGTGATGGCCGAGACCCAAGCAAGGAAACCATTACGGACTGGCATATTCGACGGAGGCTTGACGAACCAATCGATTCTTAGCGTTCTCTAATCGAACCGAGACGCGAATCGAATCGACTTCACCGGGGAACGGAGGCAAGGTTTCGCGTTCACCAATATCATCCGCACCAAACTGCGCATCGTCGTCTAAACCATTCGCACCGAGGTCAGGGGTTCGAGGCGGATTTACTGCATACCAACGGCCCGAAATCTGGCAAAAACCATCCCGCTCATAGTGAGACGTGAAAGTATCAAACGTGGGTTGAAAAACAGCAAGCGAGTTACCATTTGCATACAAGCGACCAGACCGATACAGGTTGTCGGTATACGAATCGATCGCAGTTCCAAACGCTTTCACACCCGAGTACTTGGATGTAAACAAAGTCAGGTTGTTTGCATTACTGCTGAAGTCGACTCCAGCTTGTCCGCGTGAGTCACGGGCGATAGCCTGCCAACCTCTCACTGAACCGCCCGAGAGCACCGGATGGCACAAGTCTACATAACCACCTCGCGTTTGCCGCAGAGATGCCGCATTAACCAACGCATCACGATATCCAGCATCGGTGGGTCCAACGGTTTCATTTTCGGTAAACAGTCGCACCTCAGGATCATAAATTTGGACATCAAATCCGACGGCATAGTCAGAAAAGATATCTTCGCCTTGGCGGGTCCCGCCTAATACAAACTCCGGCCGTAAAAAACCATTCAAATCAGTGATCGTCGGCACCGCTGCCGTGATTGGAGACACATTCCCCGTTTTTGTCAAAACGGTCGCCGGTGCCCCCAAGGCTAGAATTGGCATCGAAGTATAATTGCCGTAATCGATCCTAAAATGAGCAAATCGATTGTGCGGCTTGCTGAGATCTGCCAGTGAATTCGCTGCGACACGAACGGTTGGCTTGCCCGTGCTATCGAGCACTCGCCGCACGGAAAGGTCACATCGTTGATGGACGGTGGTTGCAAGACCCAGCTTAGCATTCGTTCCGCCAATCATCCCGGTGCCAAGTTCAAGTTGACCATCGGTGCCAGCGATGTTCAGGTCAGGGCGAATCAGTAAAACGCGTCGATGAATCCGCAGTCGATCGGGGTACCCGTTTCCTACCTCATCACCGTCGACAGCACCACTGCTGTCCACATCAATCAAACCATCATTGTCGATATAGGTTGGCCAAGGCGTCGATGCAGAATCGGCGTAGTATTCAGGACTGGCAAAGTAGATGATCTCCGCGTACTTGGATTCAATGACAACCAAATCTTTGTAGGCAGGGTCATTCGGGTCCGTTGGGTCGGTCGGAAATATCGAATTGGGGTAACTGACAGCATCTTTCTGTGCCAACAAAAACCGAGGCACTTTTCCGCGAAACCACTGCCCAGGTTTGGCGACAGCCGTAAACGCGAGGTAGTCATCACAATCACCGTAGCGAGAATCGGGAAGAACAGGTTTCCCAGAAGAATCATCCACTCGAAAAAGCGAAGAGGTCGCATCGGTCAAAGGTCCCTCGTAATAGAGGAAGTATCCATTTTGATCGGGCTCCAAACCACGATTAGCCGATAGGTTCACGGTAGATTGCTTAAGATCACGATGGATTCGCGACGTGACGTCACGCAATTCCGAGGTCAGCTGAGTGACCGCGCGGCTTTCCTGAACCTGCCGACCCACGTATGCAAAGGCTCGCGCAAGGGCGACCATCATCAAGAGCGTCACCGCCATCGCTACCAACATCTCAACGAGCGTGAAGGCAACGCGGTGACGCGAATCGGTCTGGTAAGTCCAAGCTTGCATATTGATTGCGCCGACCTGTCTCATTGTCCGTAGCTTTCAAAAATCACAACATCACGAGCGTTCAAATCCTTACCCGGCTCGAAACCAACAGGTATCGATCGATCGACCACGAAGGTTGCTTGATAACGTTCACTCATCCCAGCATCCGCGTTGTACTCGCGTCCCAACTCGCCGGTCGCCGCATCCACCTCAAAGAATCCAAGCGTCATTCGCATCAGAAAGACTTGAGAATTATTCGAAGCAAGGTTGGGCATCCGCATCAGGGTTTGATATCTCATGTGCGAATTAGCAAGTCGATTGCTTTCTGGATTCGGATTGGCCGCAGTCACCACAGGATTCTGTGTTGCAGCACGCACAAAGAGTGGCTGCTGTGCAGGAACCGTTGCCTCGACTGAAGCATCATCACGCAGCAGAGTTCCATTGACCCCTGATCGCTCGAGACCGGCAACCAATCCATACTTCGACGTTAGCGATGACCGAAATACACCTGCAAACTGTGTTGGATATTTTGCGTTCAATTTCTTGTCGTAGTTATAAGAGCCTGGGCTTGCTCCAGTGTCGGTCAATCGCACCACGGGATTGTTACCGGCGAATCCTCTTCGATTCGCTCGAAATTGGTTGTAACCCAACGATTCGGTGGTTCTGGCGTTGGTGAACTCACCGGCATTCAGATGTCCCTGCATCAATCCCGCCCAGACAGGAAAACTCGAGACACTGTTTAGATTCACCATACCCTGGCGCTGATTGTCGTACAAAATGTTAAATGGAGGCTTCAAGAGGCTCTGCGTGGCAACCGGCAACGCTTGCAACCTAGACGGAACCAAGTACTCCACCTCACCTCGAAAACGGGGAGGTGTGTGAATGAATTCGAACAGCCGAACCAACTCAGGACTTCCAAGGTTCCCCGCCCCCGAAACGGTACCGGGAAATTCACTGTGAAAGAAATTCAAGAGATGCCGGTAAGGCGACTGAGTGATCGCCAAGCCTGCAGCTGTCGTATCGGGGTAGACTGACGGATTGACCTCAGCAACGGTGAACTCGTCAAACAATCGACCCGCCGAGCAGGCAGGCACCATCATCAGTTCATACGGTGTCGCGAAAGGTCGATTCAACCAAGGATGCAACGCGTAGGGAGTCTGCGGAAGATTAGCATCCATCCCAGTGACCGACGCCCCCAGTGGTAATCCAAATCCTCGGAATCCATCACCGAGCACATTCTCGCCGGGGTTAGCGACGGGATGCTCACAATTTAGAAAGCTCAGCGAAGTGTGTAACTTTCCGTCGTCCCCAGCAAATGCTCGCTCAAACTTGAAATAGTGCCCCGAAGTTCCAGCCGTGAAACCAGCTGAATCGAGATTTCGGTTCCCAGCATCGCTTTGCGATTCGTAGGAATAGAGAGCGTTGGCCTGCACCGGATTAGCGAGATTGCTTGGCTGCCGAACCTCTCCATTACGCTGTCGGCTTCGTCGTGCGTAGCTGGAGTTCTGTCCCTCCATCACAAAGTCTTCGCGTTCTTCACCACTGAAGACAGTGAGATCCAGCTGAAACCAATCAACCGTGCGGTATGGATTGGTGACAGGGTTATAGGCGAGTGTGGGGTCAGCAAGCCGCTGAAGGAAAGCGGAACGATAGTTGTCAATCGTGCCTAGAACCGGTTCGTCAGCGAGCGTTGGAATAAAATCAAAGTTTCCGTCTGCTGGCAAATTCAGCGCGGTATCGTTTGTATCTTGATAGTCGAGGTAGGCATCGGTCAAAGCATAGGTGCCTCCATCGGGAAACGGTTGATTCCCAAAGTATCTCAGTGTTGGCTGTGAATAGAATGTTGCACTGCGCGGAAGCGGTTCCGAGATATTCAAACCGACTGCCCCAGTCTCATAAACAGTCGCCGCCCAACCGGTACGCCGCGGCGCTGCGATGACCAATGGAAGTGCTCGTGCCCCATAGGCTGCACCCTGACCGCCAACTGAGAGTATCGGAGTCGCTCGATCACCAACATTGTCGTTATTGCTATTCTCGATACCGAAATGCCCCAGTTGCTGAAAGCCGTTCAAGTTTTCGATCCGGATCATTTGATCGGACGGACCAGCAGGGGTGAGTCGATTCTGCAGACCAAACGCATTACCGTTTCCATTGCCGCCAGCATTGCTGTTGGGATTACCAAAATCAAAACTTGAACCCAGATAAGTCGTTAGTCTCGGTGCTAATACCAAGAACTGCCCTGGCTCTAACAAACGATCGGAATTGATCGATGCGTCGTTAGCAAAACTGGGTGCCAGGAATACACGCTCTGGCGACATATCGGTAATCTGATTCCCAGTGATCAAATTGTTAATCTGCGTGAATGCCGCGTCTGGATTGGTATCAATCTCTTGAGCATTGGTGAAAACGATAAACCTTTCCAATTCAAGATTGTCCACGCCACCGCGAGGTCCAAGTTCATCCGGCTGATCAACCTCAAAGGAGGCAGAATCGGGGAGAGTGCTGCGTTGTGCCGCGGGTGCGAGATCCCGCTTAGCTTGCGCAACTTGCGCGTCATGACGCTCCGAAATCGCGATCCTCCAAACCGGAGCGCCGTAGGGAGCCGTTGCATTGAGCTTGGGAGCCGTGGCGGAAAGATTCAACTGGGGTCCGGTCGGAGATTGCTGATACAACTCCATCGGAAAACCAGGCTTGGTCGCGTCGTCATTGTTGATAGCCGGATGAGGGCAATACAGTTCGAGAAACAAGGAACCCTGCGGGATACGGACCTGATCGGTTGTAGTGTCAGCAGGATTATTAGCATCCTCTTTTTTGAATTCACCACTTGAATCACGATCCGTGTCTCGAACTCGCACATCATGTAGTGCCAATCCCTCCGAGAACATCAACTGCGGTTCTTCAACTCCCCACACAACAAATCTGGCATCCTGCGGCGTCGCAAGATCATCATTCACAGACCATCCGTTAGCATCGAACGGCTGTGGATCAAATGCAAACCGAGTCATGATCGAATCAGGGTCTCGGTAATCAACGACGTTCACAGCCCACTGAGCTAATCTTCTGGCCGTGTACTGTTCCCTTTCGGCTTGAGTGTAACCATTGTTTACCGTAGCAAACTGAGCTGCATCGAAAGGTGTGTTAAGTTCATGACGAACGAGCATCGCTAGCACATAGAGGTGGCGAGCGAGTAACTGTCGGCCGGTTACCGGGATTTGATTACCCACCGGCGCCGGATTATCCCAGGTGTATGACGGAGCAAAGCCAGTGAACCCGTTGGGAACTGATCCATTCGCATTCTTCGCAAGTCGAAACGCCTCCGTCTCAGCTGCGACTTCGCTTGGTTCATCAATGACCAAGTTGTTGTTGTCATCAAAGTTGTTGCCGATGGCACGATTCACATCAAGCTTACGGCCAAGTCGCAATTCTGGCGGGAACAATTTTTCGTACCACGGCTGGACAATGTTGTGGTATCGACGCAAGTCTGCCTCTTGCGGATTATCAATCACTCCGTCCGAATCGTTGTCATTACCATCACCCACCAAAGCTGCATTACGAAGCACCACGTTAGCGAGGTAACCGACATTCAGAACCGAAGTCGACGGGGCGTCATCCGATGTACTCTTGGTAGTAAACGCGTGGCGATAATCTTGATGATCACGAACGAGTGCAATGAGTCGTTGACGCAAATCCGCTGGCAACAATTCGGAATCAAAATCATCCGCTCTGAGAATCGCTTCCAAATCATTGATGGTGAATAAAGCATCGCCAGACAACTTGCCACTCGGATCGACCTCATAGGGATGATTCACATCCTCGCGAGGAGGATTCGTCACATTCTGTGGCGCAGAAAGAATGTGGCCGCTGCGACCAATCGCGGTTGCTGCTCGACCGAATGGGTCCGTTGTCCCGCCAAAACCAGATGTCCCCGAGTGAAACGGTGGCCGAAAACCAGAGTTCAATACATCAAGCGGATCTCGCCCGGCAACTCCGGGATCGGTCGTCGTGCGCAGTCCGCGATTCACGGCGTAACGCCGTTCAATCAAATCACTCAGTAGGGCACCGTCGGCGGCATCGGCACCAGCGGTTTGAGGCAGATTGATTTCTGCAGGTCCCCAGCCTAACCCTCGGTAAAGTGACTTTGGCACATTGGATTGTCCCGCCCACGCGACCTGCGTATTGCGCTGAATTCCAGCCGTTGCCACCAAGCCCTTGATCTCACTATTTCCATGCGCGTTCAAACTCAGTCGACCACCTAAGTCCTCAATCATTGGAGCGACAAGTGGCTGAATGATTTTTCCTTCCGCCGTCACAAAAGTTGGCAATCCAAGATTCACCCAGACGCTGTCAGCCTGTCCATCGGAGTCATTATCAACATCCCATTGGCCATTAACGAGTGCTTCAGCCAGCTGATTCAGTCTTGCAAGATTGTTACTCGGAACGGGCGTGCGTAACGCGTAGCTCGAATTCCCGCCGGTAAAGCTACCGTTAATCGGAGCTGTATTGGTTCCCAGTGCTCCCGTTGCCAGTGGTAGCGGACGGAAGGTAGCACGGCGCAGACTCGACAGGAGATCGGGAAACGGCTGTGTCGGGTCTAGCCCAGGTTTCTGGTTCAGGATGTAATTGATCACCGAGGGACGATGAAACGAAGGGATCACAGACCCATCATCATTTCGATGACTGAGAAACCAATTGTTGAAATCCGCTGCATCATAATCCTCATCCACATCACCGACAGCTAAAGACTTGTCGTACCGCAAGGTCCCGCGATTAAGATGATTCGGCTGAAGGACAGCAGGCAGACCGGCTAGCCCAGCATAGGAATCACTGGAAACGGGATCGAAAGTTGTCCCGTTGAAGCCACGTCCAACTGAACTACGTGACTTCCCATTGAGTCGCACTTCATAGCCGCCGGTAACAGCTGTTGCACTGGTTGACGCAAACCAGTCCCGCGGAGAATTTGCAACGACTGGCTCGTTACCGTCCAATTCAAACACAACCATGTCATGCGGAACCGGTGTTGCAGCATATTCAGATCTTAAAATTCGATAGGTACGATTTTGAAGCGGACCACTCTTGAAGGTGATTAAACTTCCTGCGTAAATATCATCCACCGCCGACAAAGAACTAGGTCGTCTTAACTGCGTGGTTGCTCCCACAGTCCCGGTCAATCCGAGACGCACAAATCCACTTGCAGTGGAGGGAACCTGAGCCAAAGAGACTCTTAGGTTCAAACCATCTCGCAGACCGTAATAGTCACTCAGCAAATCCTCGCCATAAAAAGGATTGGATGAATCCTCGGTACCTCGAACAAGCGTCATTAAGGCTTCGTTCATCATCCAGTCGACGTCAGGATCGCGAATCTCGCGCTGACTCTGTGCAAAGGAAGCATCCCGAGATTCGTTACTGAACACCAAGTAGGCGGCAACCAAAATGCTGAAGAATGTCAACGATCCGAGAACCACCAGAAGGATGACCCCCTGACGATCGGACGATCTTCGATATGCATGAAGATTCATGTGTCGCTGCCCGGTGCATGAGTGGTGCGTTAGCACCTAACCAAGAAAAGAACGAATGATTAGATTTCAGAAAGCTTTAGTACTGTCTCGGTAACACACACGACTCCCGAGACCAACGTTGCGTAGGTGTTATCCACCAAGGTTGAATCAGCGGTACCGTCCGCGTTGTATCCAAAACTCCAATCGGGACCATCTAGCAGCACGCGATGCTTCCAAAGCGTCCCTGTCACTTCTGGATCGCCATCAAGCCCAACGACGCGATACCAATGATGGACCGGTCCCGTTAATGTATTGCGAGAAAGCATGATCCAGTCGCCTGGTACCAATTTCGATTCGACAGCCGTATTGGCTTCAAGGTGCACGATGCCTCCCGCACCACCGCGAAATCCCTGAGCGTAAGTAACCCCTGCAAGTCGCTCACCGACGTTGTTTTTTGCAGGGGGAAACTCAACCTCTAAAGTTCGGTTTCTCATCACGACCACTGCAACCGATGCATAAACACCGCCGGGAAGCGGATTGACGGTCACTAACCAACTAAACTCCCCGCTCGGAATTCGTTTGCCATATTCAAGGCCATCAGTGATTGGCTGAATCTCGCCATCGGTTAGCCTCACTGGCAAGGATCGATCGTCTGGCCGAGTATTGATTAGGTCGTCACGGTTCTCGGAAAACACTCGTGCGACCGTTCCTGGCACTACCCCCAACGCATCCTTAAGCCCAACCCGATACATCCGAGGCTGCGCTGGTGCAGTTGTGGTGGGTTGCACCGTCAGCGGATCAACTGCCGGATTGTGCTTTGCATCGAAAAACGGAAAGTTACCTGCGAAGTAACCAACGTTGGTGGTCACGGCGGGGCGATCTGTGATTGGACTAGAAACAAAAATTGGATCAAGGCAGAACGGCAGCGGATTATCCAACGTGATGTCGATCCCGTTGTTCAACGATTCAAGGGAATTGCGAGACAAAAACTTATTCGACTTTAATTCTGCTAAGACGCGATTCGCGATTTGCGGCCCCGTGCTGAGGCTAACCGAATCCTGTGACCGCTTTCCCGCTAATGGCAAGATCGAAAGCAACCCAAGCAATCCAATCAAAATCACACCGATCGCAAAGATCACCTCAACGAGTGTGACCGCGCGGCGAATTCGCTGCTGCATGGATGGGCTTATCATTCTGGGTCAACTGAGTCAGAGAGAGTAGCAAAGTAACGAGAGCGTGCGATCGCATCGGCAAGTGCAGTTGCCTCGCCAGTGGATGGATCGGGATTGGGTGTCTGTAAAACACTGTTCGCATTCAGGCCCGCATTGGCAAGCACGATTCCCAAGTCAACCGGCGCGACGGACGAAGCATTACAGCGTCCGGTGTAGGGGTTGATGGAAACCCAAATCGATTCAAGATTCAACAGATTCGAAAACGCTTTCTTATCCTGAGAAAACAGGTTATTGGGAACTAATCCATCGGCATCACCTATGCAAAGATAGATTGCACCAAGTGGAGCTACCTGCGTTTCATCCCAATCAGCCACGCCCGTTCCAGAAACCCAAAACCATCCGTTAGTCACTCGCAGGACACTTCCATCCGCTCCAAAAATAATCTCGATGTCCTTGTCATCAGATAGCGATGCGAATTGATTGCCTGCAACGCCGACGCCCGAGTAATTCAAATCCGTCACAACCCCTCGAGGCATCGAGAATGGCGTCACCGATGACACAACCGGTCGACGATGGATTCGATACTTGACACGCGAACCACTGAGAGTCCGAGAACCTTCGGGATAAAACTTGGTGAGCGAAAACCAAACACGCACGGTAAGCTCACCATCGGACCCTTCAAGTGTCGCGCGAGAGGTTGCGCCACCACTTTGGGCGATTGAACCATCAGGCAAAACTTCACCAGCCGCGATGGTGTAAGGCATGAAAGTGATCGGCACCATTCTTCCACCCGGCAATTCCAAGTAATCGCCATTTCGAATCGGAGCCGATTCGTGCTGCTGCTGAGGGGTTAGATTGGCGTCAGAGTAAATATTGCGGCTGAGACTCAACAGTTGATTATCTTTGACCGTGAACTCTGCAATCTCAACGTTTGGAAACTGCGGGTCATCTCTGAGTGTTGCATAGGCATTCGAGGCATCGCCCGTGTAAGGCGGTACACCTGCAATCTGCCTGAGACGAATGGACTGGCTAAGACCAATGACATTGCCCGTATCATCGACACCTACACCACGCTCGATCAAGACACCAAACGGTTTCTCTTCTGCAATTGCACGGCTTCGAGCCTTCGCGATGAACGCTGTCATGTTCTGCGCTGCCCGACTAACCTTCTGATTAGAAAGCAGTTCTTTGACCGTCGGCAGAGCAATCGCCGCCAACAGCATCAGAACAAACAACACCACCAAGATTTCCACCAAGGTGTAGCCACTCCGATCACAATGCTTCGCTGATCGATTACGAGTATGAATCACAGGAGAAATCATGGCGTCACCTGCAATTGGTAGTTCGTGATATTGTCTGTCGCCTGGGCGGCTGATTGATTCCATTCCACCAGATTCGAACCGAGTAATTCACCGGGTAAACGACCGCTGGGATTTTCTTCAATGAAACGTCGAAGATAAGGATCCACGTAAGGGAAGTCGTTACTGCCTCTACCTGCAGCCTCCACACCAAAGTGGGCGATATCAATCGGCCACTTCCACAGCGAAGACGTATAGCTGAAGGCAAAATTGGGCAGTCCAGGCTGATCCCCCGGATTAGCCGCTATACCACTCTCTTCATCTTCTCCCATCGAAAATACCATCGGCTTCATCAACCATGGGCGGTGCTTGGTGTTTTGGTTCTTCACATCGCTAGCCCAAGCTGGTCCTTCGGCAGCCACGTATGAATAGTCAGCCTTGAACAAATCAAAATCATCAGGCCGCTCCACATCAACCGTCAGTTCGTAGTCGACGTTAGGCAGAGTGCCGGAGATCGAGGGCGTGAAACCGACCGGCCATCGGATGTACTGCAAGGGTTTCCCCCAGCCATCCAAAATTTCTTGCATCCCATCGCCATCGGTATCACCAATGTTCGAATCGGGAATCGCTCCAATCGCGGGCTGCCCGCCCACAAACGAAGTAGACAGAATCAGATACAAGCACTCGGCACCTTGATGCTCGGCGGTTTGCTGACCATTTAGGCGACTTCGATAAGACGAGACCCGAGGAGGCAAGTTATCCAGCGAAAGGGTTGTGTCATACCAAGCAACTTGAAACAGTTTTCGTTGCGACTTGTCATTGCGACTTTGAACAATCTGATCGTTGACTTCGACCACCGGTGAAGCCGCAGCAAACATCGCCGCTGGCTGCCCAGTGATGTCGGTATAACGATCCGGAAGCTCCATTCGCTGAAGATCACGAAGCATCATGAGTCGAACTCGAGCCGTTTCGTCAGCCAACACTTCGTAACCAACCACGGCACCATTGGGAGCGAAGTTGTATAGAGCGGGGATCTCCACCGGCAAAGGACGATAACGCAGTTGCTCGTATTGCTCTGCGATCACACTGTCGACCACCGAAATGATTCGCTTGGTCCTCGCCTCGCGAGCGGTCGTGCGAACACCTGAAACAGCCGTTGTGACCATCGCAGCGAGGATCGAAAGAATGATCAACACGACCAAGACTTCGATCAACGTGAATGCGTTTCGATCCGTTTGCTGTCTCATTAGTTTCTGATCCTACCTACCGTCTGACTTTTCAAGCACTCGCTCAGAAAACAACCCTACTCCTGAAGTTCATCAATCAGCTTGCCATCAGCAAAGTTAGTGAGATTGTCTTGCTGAAAGTTATCAACAAGGTTGAGTGCGACCGGTTCTTGATAGCGGCTCACATCATCACGGAGACCCCAAACGCGTGCCTCAACTCCACTGTTTACGCTGCGAATCAACTGAACCGCTTTTCCAGTTGGATACTGAAAATAGACGGCAGAATTTGGATCCGGCACAGCGGTGGCAAAAGCAAGTGCGCCGAATCCACTGTCGATACCCGGCGCAATGACTTGAAATGTATCGGGATTGAGGAAAGTCCAAGCATCCCCCGCACCGGTTCGCTGTGTTGACATATAGGGACGAACGTTGCCGTAGGCAGCATTCGCGTATCCATTTAACTGCTGCGTGAAGCTACTGCCGGAAACGATGCCACCGTAGTCATAAGTTCTCGAATCAAAATAGACAAACGGTGCCCCGTCATCGCTAGCCGCGTAGTGCGGAAACAAATCAGCATCGCTAGATTTGTAGTAGTTAGACGTTGAAATCAGATCGTCTTT
>JADHOA010000322.1 GCA_016779185.1 Rubripirellula sp. | reverse complement strand
AACAAGAGTGGGATCGATTCGTCGAAGAAGATGCCGTGCCAGTCCTTGAGAGTCATACCGATGAAATGGTCACTGCGATTCAGCGAACCCTCGGTGAGATCACCGCTAATACAGTGCTTCGAGAGCAGTTAGCAGTCGGCATTACACAGCTCGCAAAAGATCAGCCAACCAGGGATCTCATTCAAACTCTGATCCGAGAATCCGTGATTGAGAATGAACCGCTTCGCTTGGCGTTGGAAGAAATCTGGACGAGTGATCTTGCTCGAAAAATGATGAGCAAAAATAGCGATCGGCTCGAGCCTGTGATTCGGCAAATTGGTGAAGATTTGATCGGGTCGGAAGAAAGCGGCATTAACCCAGACTTTGCGAGAGTGTTGAGAAACCAGATTCTCGGTAAAGATCGCACCTGGATGGTTGCGGTTCCCTCGCAAGAGTCCGGTTCTGCTCGAGTGCGACCGGCGAATCAATGGATGCCCTACCCGTTGGTTTACACCACATCGGCCAAGCAAAAGGACGATGAATGATGGAGAACCAAGAGCCTACCTCGGTCGATCCTGAAAATGACTTGAACCATGACAAGCCAGATCATCGTTTGGATGTTCCTGCGAAAGAGAATCATGCAGCCGGTCGTCACGATGTCGAGAATCCGCCCGTTGGATTACAGCTTGATCAAGTCACCATCTCGACCCCTGATAAGGATTTGTTGGAGCGTTCGAGTGCGACCATCGCTGCCGGCAAGATTACTTTGATCGTCGGTCCCAGCGGTGCCGGCAAATCGGTATTGCTGCGAACATTCGCTGGTCTTCTTCCTAAGACCGGCGAATCGCTATCGTGGACTGGCGAAATTAAACTGCAAGAAGAATCACTGAATAGAAATTCAATTGATTCCAAAGGTTTTACGCGGGGTCGGATCGGGGTTGTTTTTCAGCAGTTCGCTTTGTTCGATGAGTGGTCAAGCCAATCGAATATTCAGTTCGCCATCGATCATGCATCGAAAAGCCCAATTACATCCACTGAGAATCCATCTTCAAAAAAGGCTTTAACCCAATCGCATGGCCCCAAGTATTGGATGGATCAATTAGGGGTGCCTACCAATGTAGCGGTAGGAAATCTCAGCGGTGGTCAAAAACAGCGGCTCGCGATTGCCAGAACCCTTGCCAGTTGTCCCAGCATCGTGCTTTACGATGAACCAACCTCGGGTCTTGATGCAGCGAGTGGCACGCGAGTGGCTGACCTTATTCGAACCACCCACAACACACATGGCCGCACCAGCATCATCGTCACGCATGATTACCCAACATTGCTTCCGATCGCCGACGAAGTCATTCTATTCAATGCAGAAACAAAGAAGCTCGAGAGTATTGCGAGGGAACGTTGGCAAGAAATACCTCACAAACTTAATCAATTGTTGCCCGCCAAGAACAACGCAACTACCTCTCAGGAAAAAGTGGTCTCAAGACTGGTCGGGAAAGCACTTGAAGCGACAGGTGCCGCCGTGATGGCGACGGTGACACTGCCTTTACACCTGTTGCCACTGTTTCCAAGGTGGAAGTGGGGCTTTCGATTCGTCGCCCACTATCTCAATCTGATTGCTGGACCATCCGCGTGGGTCTACTTGATCATCGCCGGAATGATTGCAGGGTTCACTGCGACCTTCTTTACGTTTCGCTTTCTTCCCTTTCGGTTATACACGCAGCCCCTGCTAATCGATGAACTTCTTGCGTCTGTTGGTTTCGCTCTTTATCGCATACTTGTTCCCATTTTGGCTACAATCCTTATCGCTGCTCGGTGTGGTGCCGCGGTGACGGCAGATGTCGGGGTGAAGCGTTACGGTGGGCAGACCGATGTCCTGAAAACCATGGGACTGCAGCCCTCAAGGTACCTGCTAACCACGATTCTTTTGGCTTTCCTTCTTGCAACGCCTTTTCTGGAATGGCTTTCATTTGAAGCGTCGAAATTGACCAGCCTCTTCACCTTTCTGCATACCCACCCTGAGATTGGTGCTCATTTTTGGGATCAGCATTTTCATCAGCGACTCTCAGAAACACTTTCCGCTGAAAACGTAAGCACACTCAGCCTGCAAAAGGGTTGGATCTGGGTTCTTGGTAAAAATCTTTTGTGCGGAATTGGGACTGCGGCAATCGCTTTTTACCGAGGGATGAGGCCAAAGCAGTCGGCGAGTGATGTGAGTTCGTCGGTGACCTCGACGGTTCTCTGGGCCACCCTGTACGTGTTAGCGGTTCATTTTGTCGTCGCTCTCTTTGAGTTCTAGAAGTTACCGCTGCCGTCGTGCAATACACCTGGCGATAATACTACTGGTGTTGTTTGGCAATAAAGAGACGTCGGGGTGATGCGAGCGTCGATGGACGCGCGCCGAGTTGCGTGCAACGCAGGATTTAGGCTGGAGTAGGAAGCAAGAACCTGCCGCGATTTGCGGATCTCTGGTAAGATTCTAGCGATGATTGGCGAATTGATAAAAGCTTAGGTCTGGATATCGGTCTTGTTGCGGAAATCGTCCAGCACGTTTGTCCCCGAGTCTGTGTCCATCGGAGTGATCAATCCCAGTTGGATGATGGCGAAGTAACACGACGTGGTCACCTCGCGACAGGATCATCTTTCATCTTGGTAAACCCAAGCCGTTCAACTTGCGTCCCCGTTTCTCATCTCAAGGAGTCTTGCGTGATGGATAAGAAGTCAAAGAAGCGACTCGATGTTATCAATAAGAAGTTGCAAACACTTAGGCCTCGGTTAGCCGGGTCGAGGGAACAGGCTGACGATCCGGCAGAGCTTCAGCAGTTGGAAAACGAGATCAAGCAATTGGAGGCTGAGTCAGCGGAACTCAAAGCAAAGAAATAGCACAAATAGCTGGCCTAATCCATGCGTAACTGCGAGGGAGAAAGAGCTTCAGCGGTTTCATTCGCCCATGCGGGCAGTTCTGAATTTAGTCGTAGGGATTCCGAGGAACGCGGATGCAAGAATCCAAGAGTCTGTGCGTGCAGGCACATCATGGGTTCATCCACGTCGAGTGTTTGTTTGGACTGGATGTTTTTTTTAGGACGATAGGTCGGATCGCCTACGATAGGAAAACCGAGTTCCCAAAGATGAATGCGAATCTGGTTGGTGCGACCGGTTTTTGGCTTCGCAGAAACTAAGCAGGTTCCGTCTTTGAATTTTTTGAGAACCTGAAACTCAGTATAGGCCGTTTGCCCAGTTGCCTCGACCGATCGGCTCCCCCCGTCGTGTCGGTTGCGGCCAATCGGTGCATCGCAAACAAGTCGCTCTGTATCGGGGTGGCCGATCACACGAGCGAGATAGTGTTTCGAAACCTCTCCCGACTCAAATTGCTTTCGAAGATTGGTCGCCGCCTGAGCCGATTTTGCGAGAACCATCAAGCCACTTGTGTTGGCATCAAGTCGGTGAACCAATCTCAGGTCATGGAAACCGAGAACGTCATCAAGAAAATAAGTCAGCGTGTTGCGGTTAAACCGCCCACAGGGATGGACGGGTAGGGGGGCCGGCTTGACTAGCCCAACAAGATCCTCGTCTTCCCAAATCCATCTGATATTTGCGTTGACCGCTGGTTCGATGGTGTTGGGGAATAGGTGCTGAAAGCTTTCGCCGCCACGAACCCGACGAGAAGGGTGAACGGGGTTGTTATCTTGTTGGAGATGCCCAAGGTCAAACCAGCGAATCCATTGCTCGGAATCAATGTGCGGAAATAAATCCAGCACCACATCAAATAGAACGTAACCGTCGTAACGTCCAGGGATATTTAAGGGACGGTAATTATTGTAAGGCACAGAGCCAGGTAGAGGGTTGAGCGACGAGGATAGTAGCGAGTTTCGCTCTGATAAAAGTTCCTTCATGATATTCGCAATCATGCCGCCGTTATCAATCGATTCGCCATTCAGGCGAATTTACATAGAGATACAGTAAACGTAGCACCGTTCAATCCCGACCATGATAACAGCAATCGCTGCTAACTCGTTATCACGTCCTGAAAACCAAAGGAACTCGCGAAAAAAAACGGTCGGAATTAACCGATCGCCGACGACTCTATTGATCGTATAGACTAGATTAGCTGCGTTAAAGCTAATTGAATTCAAGCTGTTTCGCGAGTAAACCCGTTGCATCAAGAGAAGCATGAGACTGAACGAAATCTTGACGACTTCGCTGATTCGATGTTCTTGTCAGTCGTTTTCTAAACGACGTTCTTGGTTGCTGTCTGCAGCGTGTATCTTGGTCGTTCTCAATGTTTGTGTTTCCGTCAACGCGCAAACGCAGAATGAGCTTGACTTTGCGAGGGATATTCGCCCGATTCTTTCTGAGAACTGTTCCTTTTGTCATGGTCCTGATGAGCAGCAACGCAAGGCCGATCTGCGACTGGATACGTCGGACGGTGCTTGGAGTGTTCTGGAGAAAGGGAATAGCAGCGAGAGTGAGTTATATCGTCGGATTATCGCGACCGACCAAGATCTTTTGATGCCCCCACCTGATTCAAATCGTCAGCTTACTAAAGAGCAGATTGAAACACTAAGGATGTGGATTGATCAGGGAGCGGGTTGGGAGCAACATTGGTCTTACCGTCCAATTCATAAACCGCCTGTTCCTGAAATGATCGCCGAGGCGAATCGAGATTCTAAGGCGCCAATTAGAAACCCAATCGATGCATTTGTGCAGAAACGGCTCGAGCAGAGTCCTTTAGCGCCTTCACCTGAAGCGTCACGCGAAACTTTGATCCGCCGTCTCTCTCTTGACCTCACTGGCTTGCCGCCAACGCCCGAACACACCCAAGAATTTCTTGCGGATTACTCGTCCAATGCCTACGAAAATCTTGTGGACAGACTCTTGAACTCGCAGCATTTTGGTCAGCGCATGGCTTGGGACTGGCTTGATGCAGCACGGTACGCTGATACGAACGGTTACCAAGGTGATCAAGAGAGAACGATGTGGCCGTGGCGTGACTGGGTGGTCGACGCATTCAACCAAAACTTGCCTTACGATCAATTCACGCTTTGGCAAATTGCTGGCGACTTGTTGCCAGATGCAACACACCAGCAAAAGCTTGCGACCGCATTCAATCGTAATCACATGATTAACGGTGAAGGAGGAAGGATCGCGGAGGAGAATCGAGTGGAGTATGTCATGGATATGACCGAAACGATGGGCACGGTGTGGCTTGGTATGACTTTGAATTGTTGTCGATGTCATGACCACAAATACGACCCGATCTTAAATAAAGAGTACTATCAGTTTTTTGCCTTCTTTAACCAAACCAGTGTCAACGGCGGCGGCGGAAATGCGCAAACTCCACCCGTTTTGGCGTCGCCAGCAACCCGGCAGCGCCGAGAGGTTGAGAAGCTTGAAAGTGAACGGAAGCTACAATCCAAACTCCAAGCAGAACGCGAACG
>JADHOA010000321.1 GCA_016779185.1 Rubripirellula sp. | reverse complement strand
TAGGTGGAGACGCCGAATTCCGAAATCTAACGATCAATGCTCCTAACCCGATCCCGCCTCGTCAGTCCTACACCAATCCTGTTCAACCGAATGTTGCAGATCCGGCGATACTGAAACACAACAACACCTACTACGCTTACTGCACGCACAGTGCTGACCATCCGTTAATGAAGCGGGGCATTCGCCTTTACTCATCGCAAAATCTGGTGCAATGGCAGGACCATGGATTTGTCATCACCGAAAAACAAAGTTGGGGAACGTCGCGATTTTGGGCCCCCGACATTATCGAGCATCAGAACCAATTTTATCTTTACTACGCCACCGATACTCGAATCTGTGTTGCCAAATCGCGCCATCCAACGGGTCCTTTCAAAGAACTACCTCAATCTCCGATGTTGCCAGAAACCGTTCGTATCGATGCACACGTTTTCCAAGATGATGGCAAGGCGTATTTCTATTATGTCAGATTCAATCAGGGAAACGAAATATGGGGAGGAGAGCTCAATGATGACATGGTCTCTCTGAAGCCAAACTCACTCAAACGGATGATTCAAGCAGACCAACCGTGGGAGCGGAATCAGGCGGCAATCGCAGAAGGTCCCGCCGTACTCAAGCACAAAGATCTTTACTATTTGACGTATTCCGGAAGTCATTTTGAGAGTCCCCATTACGCGGTTGGATACGCTACATCCAAATCACCGCTGGGACCATGGACCAAGCACCTATATAACCCAATCATGAAATCAACAGCTTATGCTCACGGAACCGCTCATCATTGCTTTACCACCTCGCCGGATGGGAAAGAGCTGTTCATTGTCTATCATCGGCATCACGACCTGACGAAGACAGAGCCTAGACAAATGGCGATCGACCGCGTCCAGTTTATTCCACAGCCGATCGGACCTGATGTTCTTGAAATTCACGGACCAACCAGTTCTCCGCAGCCGATCCCGTCCGGAGCTGATTAAGACCGTTATGCAAATCAACACATCTCCGCAACGGATCACAACATCAATCATTCGAACGGCAAGGAACCTGAACCTCGCCGATCATTAACAGCCAATTTTCATGACCAAACTAAAACCAATCATGCTCCATCATCCACCGATATCAGCCGCCCTCTTTCTACTCATTTCGCTGGCGTTCACACCGACCACGGTCAACGCGAAAGAGAGGATGAATGTACTATTCATCTCCGTGGATGACATGAATTGCGACCTTGGCGCCTACGGCCACCCACTGGTGAAAACCCCTAATCTTGATCGCCTTTGCAAGATGGGAGTCCGATTCGATAACGCTTATTGCCAACAACCACTATGCGGGCCAAGTCGTGCGAGCTTGATGACGGGATTGCGGCCCGACACGTTAGATATGCACACGCTAAAACACGAGTTAAGAGAAAAAAATCCTGACGTCGTGACATTAGGACAGCTATTCAGGAACAACGATTATTTCTCGGCGCGATCGGGAAAAATCTACCACTACGGAAACCCAAGCATGATTGGGACGGATGGCAATGACGACCCGATGACGTGGGACGAACGGGATAACCCCGTTGGAATTGACCGTTCGCAACAAGAGAACATCATCCGCTATGGCGCTGGTCAGGAAAACAACAAGAACCTCGGTATCAGTATGGCATGGTGGGATCCCACCAGCCAAGACACCGATCACACCGATGGCAAAGTGGCATCAAAGGTAATCGAATGGATTCATGAGAAAAAAGACGAACCCTTTTTTCTTGCTGCTGGATTCTTCAATCCTCATTGCCCCTACGTTGCCCCCAAAAAATACTTTGACCTCTATCCGATAAAGGAGATTGAAATACAGGATCTCGATTCCGCTCGGGATGACCTGCTTGACGTTCCAGATATGGCGATCCAAAGAGACATGAAGAATTGGCCATTCTACTTTAAAGATGTAAGCATCGACGAAGCAAGAAAATGCAAGCAGGCCTATTACGCAACGATCTCATTTGTCGACGCCCAAGTTGGACGACTACTCGATGCGTTGATCGAAAGCGATCTACTCGAAAAAACAATCATCGTCTTTTGGTCGGACCATGGCTACTTCCTCGGTGAAAAAGGACTCTGGTACAAGCGGAAAGCATTTGAGCGTTCAGCCAGAATGCCATTAATTATTGCGGCCCCTGGGTTCAAGCAAAGTGAGGTCAGCAGCAAACCTGTGGAACTGCTCGACCTCTATCCAACTTTGGCGGATCTTTGTGGACTGATGGCACCCACAAACCTCGAGGGTCAGTCACTGCGTCCCTTATTAGTTAGCCCAAATTCTGACACTTGGAATAAACCCGCCGTGACGCAAATATGGCATGGCAAAAAAGCTTGGGGTTACTCCATTCGCACAGAACGCTTTCGATACACCGAATGGCTAGAAGGAAAGGCGGGCCGCGAATTGTATGATCACCGCAATGATCCAGATGAAATCACCAACCTTGCTGATGATGCATCCCAAGCGGAGCAAGTGGCAACGCTGTCGGCTAGCCTGCGAGCCTATGTCAAACTGCCCGAGGCAAAACGATAAGACGAATCACATTGGTTCATCCCTCAGCGGCATGTGATGAGCGTGTCATCACAATCGCACAATCCCATTCTTTGCAGGGCTTCTTCTAAAATGCTGCCTGAATCCCGAATGAAGCAAAGTGCGTCGAGAGGGAATGGGTCACACTGGTGCCGGGAATCGGCCCTTGTGGTCCCTGCCACGGACCGGTGACTTCGTTATTGAATCCATGTGTGTAAGCGATCGCCATCGACCAGCGATCGTCAAAGTCATAGGAAAGACCTGTACTCAGGTGATGCTTGACGATTGCTGGCGACACCGCATTGAAAAAAGCAACGTCTCCACCGATGGGCGACTCGTTAAACGTGTACCCTACTCGCCAACGAACGTTTTCGGTTAATTGACATTGAGCCCCCACGGATGTGGTCAAAATACTGTTCCAACCAAATCCTCTCACCGCCCCAAATTGATCATATCCTGAAACTTCAAATCCATCCGTGTTGGCATAATCGATCATGCGAACGTCCCAAGCAAAATCCCAATACTCGATTCCAGAATATCCAAGACCGAGTGAAACAATGGCAGGGTAGTCCATATCGAATTCAATCAGACGAGGGAAACCATTCTCGTCCATCGCATTAATGTTGTAATGATCAATCCACTGCGTTGACTTATAAGACACTCCGAATTTCCAGCCGCTACAACAATCTTCCCAGTAAGCTCCAGCAGATATGCCCAGCCCCCAACGTGCATCAGCGTGGGCGCCCGAAGGATAAGTTTGATCCGCGTTGGGCGTTGTCGCCGGCCACGGAGAAACACCGAGCGAAGTCCAATTGAAGTTCGGAGAAACCGCGACAGACCACTTGGATGAAAGCTGATAAGAAGCGACTGGCGAAATTTGCAACATCTGAAAAGATGAATACAAAGCCGACATGCCATAACCGTTCCCTGTTCCTGGCTGGGGCGTCAGAAAAGGATTGGTGTCATTAGGGTCAAAACTACTAGCAGCATAGTCAACGCCAAAGCCTGCAATCGCAGAGCCACCGAGCCCAAAAGTCCACGGTGAATCCTCGGGTTTAAACACAAAACCAAAAGAAGGCATGGGACTGATATCGGTATTACTTTCGCTGGTTCCGCTCAGACGACCAGCGGGCCCAAACGGACCAAATGCGCCAACCTCGACACTCGACGAGAGATCCGTGTTAGGGGCCAGCACCGTGAATGCAAAACCAATCTCTGAACCTGATAGCCCGCTGATGCTCGCAGGATTCCACTGAATCGCTGACATCCCATCAAGTGGCATTGCCGTAGCGGCGCCACCCATCGATTGATTGACTGGCCCCACCGATTCGAGCACGTGTCCCATTTGTGCGGAGACATTTGAAACCATCGCCAAGGCGCACAAAATGGCGACCTTTGCTCGAAAACCGCCAAACTGCCCGCGAAGTAAATTAACGCTCATCCGTGTTCTCTCAGTCGAAGGATTAGTCCTTAAATTTAATCGTCTGATTGATTGAGAAGGGTTGATTGGTTTCTAAGACCTTTTCCAGGAATAGCGACTTTGGCGGTATTAAGAAACACGATGGATGATCAACGCTCGCGAAAGGAAACACATCGGGTCGGGATCAGCGCTACGATCAAGAGACATCTAACGCTGTCCAAGGTGAGAAACCTTGCGCATTCTATTCAATCGTTACATCCATTAGAGATTGAATTTAAACGGGGCAGAAGCGCAAAACGCGTGCTACATTCCACCTAGAGTCGCAGTCCACCCAGATGGGGAAACCTTGAGAATTTACCTTTCGCTTGCTCCTTTGTTTTTTCCCATCTTCAAGTTGCGCGCAAATTTTTAACAACGTTCTCGGCAAACCAAACGTTCTCATCCACCTCAATGCATCCCCAAACTGATCTCAAACGAATTGCCTTGCTGGTGCTAGCTGTTGCGTTAGCAGCAGTGCCTGTTTTGAGCGCGTGGGATGATGGCGGTGGACACCGGTGGACACAAGCCAACGCATGTAAAGCACTATTGGTCCTTGTTGTGATGGGACTTGGGCTGGCGTGGAATCAATCTGCCTTCCGACCACCGATACTCACTCAGCTTGCCATGGCGATCTGGTTCATCGCGGGACTGCAGTGCGTGCCGCTCCCGCCAAGCGTTGTCAAAGCTCTTTCCCCAGCATCCTACGATGCCTATCGCGAATGGCTACCGGAAGAAATTCGCGAAGAAGTTCAAGAGTGGCCCAATGCGCCGGGGTATACGGAATCAAGTCGGGCTTTTCCGATTAGCGTTGCCCCGCATTTGACTCGTCAAGCGTTGTCATTACCCCTCATCTTCGCAGTAGGTTGCTGGCTATCATCGATCTGTTATCAGGATCGCCGAGCCGCTTGGGCGCTTTTGATTATCCCAGTGATTGCAGGATCTGTTTTCTGTTTCTTTGGCGCTGCTGACATGATCCGACTGAATCGTGACTGGAATCACGAACTACGTCAACGATTGTTGATCACCCCCGTAGGCGCCAATGGTCCATTTGGTCCGTTTATCAACAACAACACTTGCATCGGCTATATCAATTTATGCCTTGGCTGCGTACTAGGGATTTTTTATGCCATCTGGACACGAGCCAAATCAAATCGAGCTGCTCAATCCACTCGGATGTGGCTGTCGGGTCTTACCTTTTTATTCGCCGCGGTGATGGTCATGGGAGTACTGGCCAGTAGCTCAAGAGGTGGATTTTTGGGCATGTGTTTTGCAACCATCGCCTTATCGATGATCAGTCTACGTCGTTTTCGAATCGGATGGCTGCTGTTGTTCGTGGTGATTGGATTCGGTTCGACGCAGATGCTGGATGGCCTTGGCATACGCGAGGAGATGGAAGCGAGGCTCACAACGCTTACCGATGGAACCGCATCAAACGA
>JADHOA010000320.1 GCA_016779185.1 Rubripirellula sp. | reverse complement strand
AACGGGGTATTTTGCTGCTGTCTTGGGATGTTCCGGAACCTTGAGTTGGCTAGTGGGCCGGAAATGGCGTAACAGCAATTCCCTTCCTTCGCGGCCATCGAGTTTTCCGATGGCTTCTTGGTCTTGCTCAGGGGGTGTGATGGAGGGTTGAGTTACTTGAGCGGTCTCTATTGTTGTTGCTTCAGCTACTTTTGTTTCGATGTTGTCAATGGCTCGCTGATTGATGGAATCGGTTGTTACCTGCAGCGGTCGTTCTGACGTGGTTGGATTCTGGCCCGCTAGACATTCGTTGTTGGCACGGTGGAAATCCTGGCATGTCAAAATTGCAGCGACTCCGAGCATGAGTCGCTGGGTCATGCGTAATGTTTTTTCTTTCATTGACTGCGTTACATTTACGAGTTTTTGACAAGTCTGATCCTGCAGGGGTTCCGCTGGGTGCAGGGGTTCCGCTGGGTATCATGGTTGTTTCGAACGTTTACTGGTTCTGCTTTTAGCGGGGAATGCATTCCAATGGATGCTTGAGCTGATTTCTTCGTTTTCAAACAAGCAAAATTCCGTTGGGACGTTTGGAGTACATTCGCTGCGTCAGAATCGTACCAAAGCTGGAACCAAACGGGCAGCATTGCAAAGGAAACGGGGTTTGCATGGAGTCATAGAGGAAAGCCAAGATTCGAAGCCCGAATTGATATCCGATGGTATCGGCAGTTGATAAGTCGGTTTTCGACCTAAGGCTTTTTGGTAAGTTAGATGCGGTCCGGGAAATTCGGCGATGAGCATTCGTTTTGAATGGATGTGATTGATGAGTGAGAGCGAACGTTTTTCCAACGCATGACCTCGTTTGTCGGAAATGAACTCTAAACAATCATTGTTTGATCATACAGCGAAAGCGTTCGGCATGGATTCAAATACGAATGGCGACAGTGGTAGTCGTGATCAATCTAGTAGAGGTCAAACGAGCTCGGCTGATACAGCTCAAACGGGCTCGGGCGAGACAGATTCTCGTGCGACGGGGAGCAGGCCAGATTCGGAGATAGCGAGTAACAAGCCGGGAGAGGGAACGGAGCGTCAGGGCGTCGACGCGATGGGCTACAGCCAGCAGATGTCGCTACAGGCAACCACTCCCCCTGCAAATGTGCCCGGTTATCGTCTAACGAGGTTCTTGGGCGCGGGTGCTTTCGGGCAGGTATGGGTAGGACGGGACCTGAATACGGGACGAGATGTCGCGGTCAAGTTCTATCTTCATCGCGGAGGCGTGAATTGGTCGCTACTTAGTCGCGAAGTCAAGAATCTCGTTCAGCTCTCTGCCGATAGGTACGTCGTTCAAGTATTAGAAGTAGGTTGGGATGCAGAGCCACCTTACTACGTCATGGAGCTTATTCCCGGTGGTTCACTTGAAGAAAAATTGCAAGCACGAAGTCGTTTACCGGTAGAAGATGCGGTGGGGCTATTCGAGAAAATCTGTCTCGGACTCAATCGCTGTCATGCCAAGGGGGTGTTGCACTGCGATCTCAAGCCCGCAAATCTTCTCTTGGATGATAATGGTGAGCCCCGGCTGGCAGACTTTGGTCAGAGTCGACTGTCGGGTGATCAGACTCCTGCTCTTGGTACCTTGTTCTACATGGCGCCTGAACAAGCAGATCTTCATGCCTCGCCCGATGCAAGTTGGGACGTCTATGCATTGGGCGCGATTGTCTACCGAATGCTTACAGGACGACCACCGCATCGAGAGCAGAGTACGCTGGATCACCTAGACACCGCCAATTCCCTTGAAGAGCGACTGACTTCCTACCGCCAGATGATTATGGATCGAGGCGCTCCCCGTTTGCTAACGGAGAGGGACGGAGTGGATCGACCGCTCGCGAAAATTGTTGCCCGATGTCTTGCGCCCAACCCGCAAGATCGTTATGCCAATGTCCAGCAAATATTGCAGGAGCTTTCCAGGCGCCAAGCCTTTCGCACCCGACGCCCATTACTGTTGATGGGGATTGTTGGACCTCTGTTGATTCTCATTGCGACCAGTGTTTTCGCGGCTCGCACCGTCAGGCAGGCAAGCAAGAGTACTGAGACAGCGTTACGCCAAGAGGCTTTTGGTAGTAATGAACTTGCAGCAGCGTTTGCTGCAAAGACGCTCGAAAGCGAAATTGATCGTTATTACCGATTAACTCAAGACGAGGCAGATGATGTTTTCTTTCGTGATTCACTGCGCCGCTGCATTTCTGATCCATTGATCTCCGCGGCTCTCGGTGAGATTAATGAGATGGGGACTGCCTCCAGTACTCACCAATCAGGCCAACCTAGGGAGCGTCTGCTCGCGTCTGAATCCCATCTCCAACTCAAGTCGCTGTTAACCGAGAGGCTATCCGAATACGGACCGCAAAGTGGCCAGCATTTTGCATCGATGTTTGTTACCGATCCCAGCGGCACGATCATCGCGATCGCCTACGACTCACCGGTGGAGATTTCGCAGGATAGTAGTGGTCGGAATTATTGTTACCGAACTTATTTCCACGGAGGACGTCGCGACTTAGACAAGGATTCGACGCAAATTGGTTCGGTGATGCCTTTGCAAGAAACGCGAATGTCCGCGGCATTCTCCAGTACTGCAACGCAGTTATGGAAGGTTGCTTTTAGTACTCCAATCTATTTAGGTCAGGATCGTTCAAGGCCAGACGCACTATTTGTGGTCACGGTGAATCTCGGTGACTTTGATTTGCCGCAAAGCCGGTATGGAATCAATCAGGTGGCAGTGCTGGTTGAAGCTAGGCCCGGACCGACGCAGGGTACCATTCTGCAGCACCCGATGATTGAGTCGCGTCGGCGACTCGGAGCGGATGTTGCGGGAGATAGGTATCAAATTTCCGCTGATCTGATGGAAAGATTATTCGAAGGTCGGGACGTGGATTATCTCGATCCACTCTCTGAGGCCGACGGGGGGACACCGTACGAGGGACAGTGGATTGCCGCAATGCAACCAGTTTCTTTGCCTGATCGTCCCGTTAGGTCACCAAGTCAGATTCGTTCGAGTGCTGCGAAAGAACTATCGTCTAAGGATCAGGCTTTGGATGAACCTGAATCCGATCTCATTGCAATGACGAGCGGTGTGGATGAAGAGAAAGCCGTTTTAATCACAGAGGAGCAAGCCGACGGTAAAACGGATTTACTCGTGCTAGTCCAATACCGACTCAAAACGATCACATCGCCAGTCCAAGCGATGCGTTCTGCTTTACTTTGGGAGGGGACTTTTGCGGTGGTTTCAATTGTATTCGTGACCTTAGGCTTGTGGCTTGTTGTCCGCCGCTTTGGTTTGACTCCCAGTGTCGATGAAACCATCACCGATCTGCCAGAGATCCCTGCAAAGACCCTCAAGAATTCCTAGTGTCTCGATTTTCTCCACGGCTCACTCAAGCTTGGTGAAGTGCAAGCGAATTTGGCTCAAATGAGTTTGGCCTACCAAAACACCGGAAGTCATTGATTCTCGATCTACCGACGAAAGAGCGGGGATTTCTTAAGTATTGGTCATTGTTAATGCGTGTCGCACACGGAAAGGCAATCTCAGTTGATGATGTTGCGAAGCCTTTCTCCCATCAACGCTCTCCGGCAAGCTTCGGCGCCTTTGCGCCGCATGTCAGCTAAACCCTCTTCGCAGTAAAACGCAGAATGAGGGTTGATCAGTAGTCGTTCGTAGGCGGGGTGATTGGGGTCTCGCCATGCGACCAACAGTGGATTGCTTGGCGATGGTGGTTCCTCCGCGAGGACATCAATCGCTGCACCCGCGAGACGGCCGCTCGCAAGTGCATCAGGAATTGCCGAGGTGTCGACGACATCCCCTCGAGACGTGTTCACGAGGTAGCTGCCTTGCGGCAACCACTCCAAAGTTTCAGTGTTGATAAGATGTCGGGATTCATCATTGAGTGGGCAGTGGAGACTGAGGATAAAGCATTCGCTCATCAATTCTTGGAGGCTTTCCACCCTTTGCACTCCATTCGCTTTGTCGTAGCCGTCGGGTTTGAATGGGTCGTAGAATCGCACGTCCATCCCCATTGCGATCGCTCGACGCGCAGTCGCTGTGCCGATGCGTCCCATGCCCACAATTCCGAAAACTCGACCGCGATGGCGGTAAAGCGCCGGAGACACGTGATACATCCAAGGATCGGGTGACGATCGCATTCTTTGGTTGTAAAAATGAATGCCACGAGTCAACGCCAAGGCCATACCAATGGCAGAGTCTGCCACCTCTTCGGTACCGTAGTCAGGGACGTTCGCTACGGGAATGCCTTTTTGGCGTGCGAAGGCGTGATCGACGTTGTCGAATCCAACACCACATCGAACGATCAAGGCACAATCGTTTAATCGCTCAATCGTGGCCGATGAAAGTGAGAGATTGTGGTACAGCATGACCGCCTTGGCGGATTCTATTTTTCCTCGTAGTGATTCTTCGTCATACGCGTCGAACGCCTCGACTGTCGCAACACCCTCGAGCACTTCTTTTTCGATGGCGAGGGAGTCGTTGATGAAGTCGGTGATCACTACTTTAGGGAGCGAATCAGTCATGAGTCTGTGCCGAGTGGATAAAAGCGGAATCGATGGATGGAGAATGATGGTCTAATTTCAAAGACCTGCCCTTAGGTTGAACTTTTGCTCGAATCTTGTTGATTGTGGATGGACAAGAATAGCATCTGCTGGGTGAATCGTAATCAATGTTTTTGTCGCGAGATGGTTAGAATGGTTCGAGGCAACTTGTTCAAACCGTGGGGCCGACCGTCCATGGAGTGAATTCATGATCACCAAGTCCTAGCTTTTCGCTGCATGTCTTTTCACCACTCGCCACACGGAGAGCGTATTCAAAAAAACGATCTCCTGCGGCCTGTAAGGTTTCACCCTCAAGAATGGTACCCGCGTTGAGGTCCATGTCTTCATTGAGGCGTTCAAATAGTGATGTGTTGGACGCGATTTTAATGACCGGTGTGGGTTTGCAGCCAAAGCAACTTCCACGTCCTGTTGTGAACATGACAAGATTTGCTCCCCCGGCTACTTTTCCGGTAACGCTAGCTGGGTCGAATCCGGGTGAGTCCATTACTACCAATCCTTTGGATGTGACTCGTTCACCGTACTGATAAACCTCTTCGAGCGCTGTGTTGCCACTTTTTGAAACCGCACCCAAAGATTTTTCTGTGATGGTGGTGAGGCCCCCTGCTTTGTTGCCCACGGAGGGGTTGTTGTCGATTTGCCCACCGTACATCGCGACATAATCTTTCCACCACTGGATTCGGTCGAGCAGTTTTTGAGCTACACCTTCGGATCGACTTCTCTTAACCAATAAGTGTTCGGCACCATAAAGCTCGGTTGTTTCCGAGATGATCGAAGTTCCACCACAGGCAACCATTCGATCCGACACCACACCGACCGCCGGATTAGCCGTTAGGCCCGAATATCCATCGCTGCCTC
>JADHOA010000319.1 GCA_016779185.1 Rubripirellula sp. | reverse complement strand
TGTTTGAATCTGGCGGCACACTATACGTCTACCCAATTCATACGCATTGTTGCTTTAACATCGTTACCGAAAAACAAGGCAGGGGCTGTGCCGTTTTGATTCGGGCGATCGAACCAATCTGGGGCATTGATCAGATGATCAATCATCGTAAAGCGGTAAAAATGCGACAACTAGCCCGTGGCCCAGGATGTTTATGTCAAGCTCTTGCAATCAATCGTAGCCTCAACGGAAACCACCTAGGTTCTTGCGACACCATTAAAATTGCTTCTTCCTGCATTCAATCTCCACCGGTTACGGAATCAAAGCGGATCGGCATCACTCGAGATGCCGATCTACCTCTTCGCTTCTTTTGGGATGGCAACTGGTTTGTCAGTGGCAAATCATGTGATCACCTTCAAAAACCAAGATTGACCACTTAAACCCAGAGCTTTAACGCCTCGGTTAAACGACAAGCCGGTGGCTTTCCCAAAATCGACTACCAGCAAAAAATGACGTCCGCTTAGCGTCATGCAAATTCTTGTTTATTGAAATGCGATGGATAGCCAACCGGATTCGATGTCGATTTCGGAACAATGAAACTCTCGCCCTCTCATGGTTTCCAACTCGGCATCATCCGCCACTTTGATGCTTTGGTCCAAAATCAACTCTGGGAAAATCTTTGAAAATTCTTTTTGGATAATCGGCTTCAATCCTGCATCTCGAATCGATAGCCGCTCACGAGGAAAATCTACCTCAACCTCACCAAATCTTTTAAGGATTGGGTGATTGTTTGCGTCCATCAACACCTCGTAAGTCGCGGTGATTTCCATCGCTTTGTTAAGGGGGTTTCGATCTCCTTGCGCGAACCGAGTTCCACGAATCCCAACCTTTAACTTCCCATCACGAGCTTCGAAGATAACGGGCCTCGAACGAGAGAAGCTGATCTCGAATGAAGCTTCCTCCTCCTGATCATTTGCCTCAGCCTTTGGTGCTCCGGCGTTTTCCAGCAATTCATTTAGCCGGTCTTTATCCAAAGTACGACCTGCAAGAATCACGGTAAAAGCATTCTCGATCACTGACTCATGCAATTGCGCTGCGAATAAAAACGGTAATCGAAAATCAGCGGGGGGATTCACTGCACTTAGCTGACTTGGAGATCGAAAGAGAGCATCCAACGCTAGCTGTTGCTCTGACGAACTCCAACTTTGGCTCGGTGGAGTCAGGGACAGCCGTTCTAAAACTGGCTTCGCTTGACCGAGGAGCTTGGATGAAGCATTCGCCTTCATCGTTTCCATCTCTGACTCAAACTGATCCGTGACTCGCTTCTCCAATTTCCCCTTTGCAATTCGATCTGCCTCAGGCTTCTTTTTCACCGATTGCTTTTTGCCAACGCGCAACGCAACATCTGACTTTGCAGTCATATTGGTAATCTTGGTTGTCAGCGAAACCTCACTGGTAGTCGCTCCAAAACTAATTCCTGCTTCATCAATGGTGATAACGCGTGACAAGTCTACTTCACCCTGACTCTCACTTTTCAAACGCACCGGACCATTCACGCCATCATTGGTCGTATCAACGGTACCCGTTAAACGCACTTCGATCTGTGCATCGGTTTCGGATGGTAATAATCTCGCAGCGACTTGCCCATTCATCACTGCAGTTCCCGTTAAACTTGTTCCAAGAATGACATCCTTTACGGGCTCAGTTCGTGAAATTTCTCGTCCAACAACTTGACCAATCAACTCACTGCTTACTCTCACTGCGAGGTTAGGCTGACCAAAAATGTCTCGTAAACCTTTGATCAATTCCGGAGCTTGCCTAGCCGAAGCCAGAAGATCAACTCTAGCAGAAATGGCACTAAATTGATCTGCAGTTGGAACATCCTCCGATGTTGTGATGAGATTCGCGAGTGCAGAAAGTTGTGTGTCAAGCATTTTGATCGCCGCATCACGATCTTGAAAACGCAGTGCCGCAATCAATTCTTCCAATGAGTCTCTTAGATTACGTAGAACGGTTAATTCCAATCCTGGTGCTGTGCCAACCAAACGATCCCGCAATTCGATTGCTACCCTAGCGAGGTCTTTTCCAGCACCCTCACCCTCTTGTCCGAGTGCAGTTGTGATCGAGTCTAGCTCCAGGAAAGTCATCCACGCGGCGCGGTTTTCTTTGTCCGTGTACTGAATAAAATAATTTTCAACTTCGCTTACTTGCTTGGATAAACTTGTGCGGATCGAATTGAGATCTGGAAGTTCATCGGCGTCCAAATCCGCCTTTGCCCCTTGCACCATCTCGACGAGTGATTCACGAGACTCGGGGGTAAGCTGTGCATTAACCGACCCTACCCTGCCAACAAGGGCGACAATCAAACAGAGAACGAATCTTCGTGCGAGCATGGATTTTGTCAGTCTGTTAAAGATCATTGAGCCACAGTAGGTAGGGAAAAAAATCGCTGCTTGAAGGTGGGTACCAACAAATGTTTGAATCGCTTCAAGGAGTGTGCGGAAACGGTGAATTGACTGATCGGATGAAAACCATCAGGCAAAGGCACTTTCAACCAACCAATCTGGTCAAATCAATCAATCAGTCACCAATAACTCTTTTTGAACTCAAACCAAGTGGCTGATTTGAATGTGGTCGCCGCGAGCCGGAGCATCTTTTGAATTCGCTATCCGATCGGTTTATTTGAATTCTGAGGACTGCAATCACCCGTCTAGCCGGCGATTCATGTCATCCTTGACCGCCGCGACTCCAAACCACCAATTGATTGATTCGACAGGAGAGTGGCTTCCTATCGCTAAAAACCCACCAAGCAACAGAGGCTGTCACCAAAATCATCGAGAGCAGTTCAACCCAGTCATTTTAACCGCCCTATTTTAACTAAAAGAAGGGCAAATAAGTAAGATAGCCAACGATCTTAGCCAGAAGATCAATCCGACGTCTAAGAAAACACGAGTAATCTAGACTTCAAAAAAATGCATCAAGCTCTTTCCTTAAAGCTCGAATCGCTGGACACGTCGGCAAAAGTCGAGAATTTCACTTGAAACCAGCTCTCCTTGCTGATGATCCATCACGACCACTGCAAGATCGACGTCTCCAAGAATCAATCTTCCTACGAGCAGACGTCCCACTGGAACCCAAAGCATCTCGAATGAGCCTTCATCGACTTTCTGTGATTCAGATCCCTCAGGCGGCCACTGCTCGAGATGAAACGGCTGCAGTCGCAAGATGGTTCCAGAACTTGCATGAGAAAAGGTTGGGCTTAAAGCCGATTGATCTTCCGAAATAGACAAATAGGCCCAGCCATTTGCTACATCAACACTAATCCCCAAGCGATTAAAAGTGTGAACAGTATCCTCGCTGTGCCGAACAGTCAGTCTCGCGGGTTCCAAGTACCCCAAATGCTGAGTCGACTGCGGCTTGGTTGCGTATTTTTGGATACCAATCAGAAGCACCAAACCTAGTGCAACCCACATGGGAAACCGCAACGTTAATGGCCGAGGTTCATGCTTCGTATCGTTTGAAAGATTGAGGGAATCCGAATCGTCCATGGAGATCTCAATTCTTGGAAAACTAGTACTTTGGAAGATCCATCACACCGTCCCAACCATTAGGTGCATGATTACCGTATCGATTCAAATACGACTGCAATAATCGACTTGGCTGATCGAATTCCGATAAATAGCTTAGCCTCTCAGCAGCAAGCTTCCAGTCACCAAAAATCATGGCATCCAAAGCTTCTTCATAAGCATCCAATTGCTGCTTATTCAATCCATCTTCATGATTCGTGCCAGCCCAAGCGAGCTCAAAAATCTCGATGGGCGATTCAATCCCCGAAGGACGTACCTTAGCCAAGCGTCGCAATCGATATCCAGCTAGTTTTTTTTCACCACGAATCGCAACTGCCGTCGCTTCATCCATAATGACTTCGACTCCGAAGGCTTTGGTTAGACCTTCTAGTCGGCTAGCCAAATTAACAACGGGACCAAACGCCGTTACCTTCACTTGATCAACGGTGCCAATTCGACCTGCAACCGCTCGACCCGATGCAAGACCGATACCACAGCGAAATCCGTGGATACCTTGTAAATGGTTTTGTTGACGAATACTCGCTGCTGCCTGAATCGCCCGAAGGGCGGTGTCATTTTGTTTGAGCGGCCACCCCCAAAAACCCATTGCAGAATCGCCATGAAAGTCACCAATGACACCCCCTGTTTCTAGGATATGTTTCGTCATGGTTCCTAGTGCATCACTGACACTACCCAACAAGTTGAGCAAGTCCTGAGCTTCCTGCTCGCTACGCTGGGTAAATCCTCTCAAGTCGCAGAACATTACAGACAATTCAGACTCTCGAGGCGCCAACACTTCGTCAGTCGACTTTCCAGCCAACGCGTTCATCACGATGGGCGCAAAGAAATGTCGCATCTCCGACTGTCGTCGTTCCAATCGAAGAGTCTGCCTCAAATTTGCAATGGTGGTGCCTACCAATTCTGCAAATTTCACGTCATCTTCGAGATCATTCGGAGCATTAAGCATGGACTGCTCAATGCCTTGCTTCGTGTCTTTGGCCAACTGCCCCGTTAGATAGAGGGCCCAACCCGAGCAAGCTTCACTGCGAAGTGGAACACAAAAGGCCCAGTCCACATCCTCATTTGCGGTGTAAGCGATCTGAGCGGATCGATTTTGTGACCATAGGTATAAAACACTCTCTCTCGTTCGCGTGGCATGATGCACTAACCGAGAACTGATCGCGGGCGTTTCTTTCCCATGCACGCGCGAATCGTAGTGCAAGATTTTTATATTGGAGGATTGCGTGACATCGATCGATTGCTTGTCGTCCTGATGCGAAACAATTGCGACAGCCGATGCAGACGGTGTCGCCCGAAGCAACACACTGGTAACACGGACAAGGAGCTCTTCATCGCTACCGCTTCCAAGAATCAGATCTGGTAGATGACTTAGCATCTCTATCCTAGATCCCGTGTCTTGAAACCGACGGCGTTGAAGCTCTTGTAAATCATAAGAATGCTCCGTAACGTCTCCCTGCTTGTCAGGCAGAGAAGTGCCCGGGCGATTGGCAAGCGTGAAGACGGTACCGCCGATAACGAAATGTTCACCCGGAACCATGACAAAGTCGATACTTGCTTCTCCCCGGAAGTAGACTGGATTTGTCACATTCTTGAGGCTTCGGACTCTCAGTCTACCCTCAGGAAGCGACGTGAGTCGCAGGTGTCGACCAGAAATTGCATTGTCCCAAGGCACCATCCAATCCGCTTGGTTGCGACCCAAATGGATCTCCAAACCGCTAGCGGGATCGGGCAATTCTCTTCGCCAACGTTCCTGCCGAGCTGAACCTTGTGCAATCAAATCAGGCATCGGTTCCTTCCTTTTATTCTGAATAAGCCCTGCGGTTCAAGCATAGGTTACCAAACCATTTGTCGTCGTCTTCGTGAACAAGATCACTGGGATCATGATCGATC
>JADHOA010000318.1 GCA_016779185.1 Rubripirellula sp. | reverse complement strand
ACCTTCAAGATCTGTCTCTTACGACAAACGGGATATTGCTTACGGAAAATGCTCACGCATTATCTCGAGCTGGGTTGAAGCGACTGAATATCAGTCTGGATACTTTATCCGAAGATGTATTCCAAAGAATCACACGCAGGGCAGGGCTGGATCGTACTTTACGTGGTATCGAAACTGCTATCTCAGCTGGTTTCGACAGCATCAAACTAAATGCATTGGCTATTCGAGGAATCACGGAATTCGAAGTTTGCGATCTCGTTCAATACGCATCGGAGAATGGATTGTTAATCCGGTTTATCGAATACATGCCACTTGATGCTGATCAAAACTGGCGTCGGAATAACGTCCTCGATGGAGACGAATTACTTTCAATTCTGGGTAAAAAGTTTGGTTCTATTGAACCCATTCCTCGAGAAGACCCCGCTCAACCCGCCGAAGCTTTCTTAGTTGGCGAGCACCGAGTAGGGATCATCCGTTCGGTGACTCACCCTTTTTGTAACCAATGCAATCGTTTACGCATCACCGCCGATGGAGCCATCCGAAACTGTCTTTTCGCCAAAGATGAAACATATTTCAAGTCACAACTTCGGGAAGGTATTAGCGATGACGACCTCATCAAGATCATCCAAAGTTGCGTCAGTGCGAAAGCGAAAAGCCACGGAATCAACCATGCAAGCTTCCAACCTCCGGATCGCCCCATGTATGCAATCGGAGGCTAAGTCAGGCACCATCCTTTAAGGCTTTAACATCCACCAAATACGCTGCAAGATCAGGTTTCGATCTTCCTCTGTTTTATTGTTCATTAGAGCGACAACTTCGCTGACTTCAGAAGGCAATGAATCGAAGCCAGCCAAATACGCAAGATGATCCATTCGGCCCTGATGCTTGGACAACAATCGAAGCCACTGAACGGGCAGATCATCTCCAGCGGTGGGAAAGTCATCGTTAAGGGACGGAGAATGACCCTTCTTGCCTGATCGAGACTTGTCGCCAACTGCATCATTGGCTTGAGCGACGAAGGGAGCATCTATCGAGTCCAATGTTGCACCCACCGATCGAGCAACTTGGTCGACACGCTGATTCATGGTAATTCGTTTGGCAAATGGTGCAGTTGCTGCAAACGCGTTAACCGCATGTAAAGCTTTGTTCTTAGCATCTTGATCCGCCAATGATTTCTCAGCACTCGCTAAAACCGAAGGCACGGAACGCCTTGCGACCGGTGACGCGACTACAAGAGAAAGCGTCCGAGCTACATTAAAATTAGACTCGATTAAATCATTCGCGAAACGATTTTGTATTGAATCAAGAATTACATCATGGGGTGCTGCAACCGGATCGACAACTCGCCCGCTGAGAGGAAGACCATAAACAAATTCCCAGAGCGAATTGACCACTCCACGGCCCAAAGCCTCAGACCCCGACAACGCGTCGGCCCACTCTTTTACCGAAGTCACATTTGGGCGATCTGGCTGCCCCATCCACCTCACAGAGACTCTAGGCTCAGCAATTTTCTGTCTTCCATCGACGAGCTCGTAGAACGTGGCACTCAATCCATCACGACCATCGTTTGAATGGTTGGAATTGTCCAAAAACTGCTCCGTTAGTAGAGCAGCAAATTCCCAATATTCGGACTGCTTGCCTACGCCCTCGATCTTGGAATCATGGCAACGCACACAACGAAGATCAACGCTCATCGTTAACTTTGCAAGATGATTGACCGTCGAGACTCGCCCCACCGAACCAATCGCCTGATGGAATGCTTCCGATCGAGGATTTTGACCTTCTATCCAACTCAAGAGTGTGCGATCGAGTGAATGTTTTCCTCCGATACACTCTGCGAGTTCTCGTTCAAGTGCGTCACGATCTGACTGCGTTACCCGACGTACTCCGCCATTGGTCATTTGCCTTAACCATAATGGCGACAGTTGCGACGCAATCGCATCGGATGCAAAGTATTTTTGCAACGCTTCAGGATCTTTCAAAATATCCGGTGGGATCGTGATTTCGATACGGGCTTTTAATTGATCTGCGGTCTCTTGTGCAGTCATCTCCGCGGTAGGTTGAACACCAACCGACTTCCAGTAAGCGAAGAAGGAATCGTTCAATTCCGCCGATAGTTCCGCAATGGAAGGAAGGGGAGTCAGGGCTCTTTTTGATGGAGCAGCAGCGTCTGCGATATCACTTCCTTCACTTGCCGATCCACCTTGAACCAATAGTGGTATGCCACGCCGCGGCGTTGGTTCTTTGGGAGGAGGTGAGACGTCAGGCAATGATGCATCGTCAAGCTGATTACCCATAACGGCTATGTCCGCTGGACCGCTCGATAGATCCTGAGCGATCGGTACATCGTGCTGCTCAACCTTTTGAGAGAAAGGCGATACAAATACCCAGAGCAAAACAGCAGCCACGGCGGCAATCAATGCAATCCATTTTGTGCGATTGAATTGTTGATCACTCTGTCGCTCTCGCTCTTTAGCAGCTGTTTCTATCCTGAAGTCAGAAAAATTTGACGGCGTGTTTGATTCGAAACGTTCGAGCACAACGCCACTGAGATCAGGAGGATTCAATCCACCTAAAGTCTCCGAAAGCAATACATCAAATGCTTGTTCTTCAACTGTCTTTAAATCATCTGCCATGCTGCTCTCGTCCCAACGACTCTTCTACACACTCCCGAAGTTGGTTCTTTGCCCTCTGCATCAAATTTCTCGCTCCGTGTTCGCTAATCTCCAGTTCAGCCGCTATCTCTGATCGACTGGAATTGCGAGCGAACCTCATCTGAAGCGATAAGCGAGCGCGATCCGTCAATGCTGATAAACAATGACGCAGTGCATCAATCGCTCGGTCGCCGCTTAGATCTTTTCCAGCCCAACGCTCCCATACAAGATCAATCATCTGCGGGTCTGGTACAGATTTAACTCGCCCCATCTTTCGATGCATGGATACCAGCAAATGATACGCTGTTCGACGCAGATAGCTCGACGTTGCCGCATCACTGTGCTGCTGGAAATCATCACTCCTGAGAACCTTGAGAAAGGTTTCCTGGGTGAGGTCGTCTGCTGTTGCTGAATCGCACCCAAGCATTCGCAAATAACGCCAGATACCATGTTGGTGTCTGGTAACAAGATCGGCTGGGTTTAGCACAACGCCGTCTTCGGAGTTATCAACGAAAGACTCTTGCCGAAGCTCGGCGTTGTGGAACCGATTGTCTATTTCTGATGGGGATTCACTCAAAATACTCAAACTAATTCGCTGATGATTTTGCCACCACCGGCAATTTTCATTGGTCGGCCGTTCTTACTGGTGAACGTCTTCTCTGTCGAGATTCCCAACCCCTTACAGACAGTGCTCATAAGATCTTCGCTGCTGAACGGCTCAGTATCGACAGCGGTTCCATCGCTGTTGGTAGCACCGACAGCAACTCCACCCTTCAGATCACCGCCCCCGACAACACAGGACCATGCTCGTGCAAAGTGGTCACGACCCGCATTTTGGTTGATACGAGGTGTGCGTCCAAATTCGCCCATCCAGATAACAACAGTATCCTTAATCAATTCTCGCTGCTCCAAATCTTCCATCAGAGCGCTCATCGCTCGGTCGAGTTGCGGCAACTTGGTGTCCTTGAGGATGTTGTGGATACCATTGTGATTATCCCAACCGCCGAGATCGACTTCAACGAAAGGAACGCCTGCCTCAACAAGTCGCCGAGCAAGCAAACAACCTTGGCCAAAGCCGTCGGTACCATAACGCTCTTTGACTTCCTCTGGCTCCTTCTCAACTCGAAACGCTTCCATTTGCGAGCTGGTCATCAGATCAAAGGTCTTCTTAAGCACTTTCGCGTGCTCATAAGCAGGGACGTCACGAGTTCGCTTTGCAAAACCAGTTTCAATCATCTCAAGAGCATACATACGCTCACGTAGACGACTGTCCTCTAGTTTCATCTCTAAATTTCGAATTCGTCCGTTACTTGTAACGGAGAATGGAGCCCATGCCATGCCAAGGAATCCTGGCCCAGCACTCGCACCGCCAATCGAGACGAAGGGAGGAATTTCTAATTCAGGTCTCTGCTCAATGGTTTCATGCGCGATAACCGATCCATAGCTTGGATGTTCGATGTTTGGATTCGGTACATAACCAGTGTGCATGTAGTAACGACCACGGTTATGGTCGGCTTCTCGGGTTGACATGCTACGCACGATCGAAAGATTGTGCATCTGCTTGGCAACCATTGGCATGTGTTCACAAATTTGAAGGTCACCGGTGGTCGAGATTGGCCTGAACGGTCCACCTGTTGCAGCACCTGGCTTTAGATCCCAGATATCAATCGTTGCTGGACCTCCGCCCATCCACAAAAGAATTGCAGACTTGTGATTCTTTTTGAGCTCATCAGCATTCGCATAAATCGCGTTTCCCATTGTCATCGATGCAGATACCGCTGCCGAAGATCCGGCTAGGTGCTGCATGAAGTGTCGCCGAGTCATTCCTGCGGGTGTTTGCCAATTGATTGTCATGTTCTACCTTCCAATTAAGGGCTGGCTTTTGTTGCCGATGAGTCTTGTGAATTGATTATTTTGTTGAGGGAAAAATCGTTTCTAGTGCTGCATGATGAACTCATTACTGTTCAACAAAGCCCACCACATATCCTGAAGCATTTCTTTTTCGTCCCCACCTCGAGAGCGCAAAAGTGCAGAAGCAACTTTCTTTTCGTTTGGACTTGGCCGTCTTGCTAACCCGTTCATGAACAGATAATTAAGACGATCCACAGGACTTTTTCCCGAGGATGCAAGTCGATCAATGTAGGTCCCTCGTCCGGTATCGATGGCTTTCTTTGTCAAATCGCCGTTGAAAAGCATCAACGCTTGAGGAATCGAGCCATTAAAGGTAGTCGCCTCATCGCCTTCGTCAGTCCCAAATGCGACGACAAATTGACTTAACCAACGACGACGTTCCTCTTCTTGCTGTTCGTACGAACCACTCGATGCAGCGTCGGTCGCGGTCAGCATTGACTGATAGAGCTGCTCGGCACTCATCTGTCGCAAGTAAAAACGTGAGAACTTGGGCATCTCTCCAATTGAAGGATCATCAATTTCATTGGCGCTGCCGAGTACTGGTGCCAAACCGTATGGCCGACTGAGAGTGATCCAAGTGATCAACTCCTTCAGATCGTAACTATTCGAGCGAAACTCCTTAGCTAACTCTTCGAGAAGTTCAGGATGGGACGCCGGATTATGTGGCCCCAAGTCGTCGACGGGTTTGGTAAACCCAAAACCGAGAAACATCGACCACATGCGATTGACGATCATCTTGTCGAGATACTCACTATCTAGCATCAGATTGGCAAGCTCTTCGCGTCGATTGACGTCGCTCACAAATCCGCTTTTTGGAATCTCGGTACCATCGGTGAAAACCGGATAAGCAACTTTTGTCAAACCATTTCTTAGTTCATAGAAAATCAAAGC
>JADHOA010000317.1 GCA_016779185.1 Rubripirellula sp. | reverse complement strand
AGCAATCAGTGAAGCAGTTCCCTCAAAAGCTTCGGCAGCGTCAGCAAAGGAACGACGGATTCTTGTTTTTTGGAAGTGTGAAGGTTTTGTCCATAGCTCAATCCCTCACGGCAACGCTGCCGTACAGGCGATGTCAAAAAAGACAGGCGCTTTTCAAGTTGACCTAACCAACACCTATGACGTTTTCACACCTGAAAACCTAGCCCAGTACGATGCGGTTCTACTCAACAACACGACCCACATGCAGTTCCCCGAGGCATCCCAACTCAACGCATTTCTCGACTTCGTTTCCAACGGCAAAGGTTTGATTGGATTCCACGCTGCTAGTGACAACTTTGGACGACACCCAGAAGCCCGAGCCTTGATCGGAGGTCAGTTCAATGGGCATCCATGGAACGCCGGAGGAACATGGGCTTTCAAACTTGATGACCCTAAACATCGCCTGAACCAATCATTCGATGGCAAAGGGTTTTGGCACACTGATGAAATCTACCAGTACAACCCCGAGAGCTACGTTGGAACCGATACGCTTCGTGTCCTCGTTAGCTTGGATATGAACCAAAAAGTTGTCTCGGAAAGAATCAATGATGGACCAAGGGAAGTCCCAGTTTCTTGGATCCGTACAGCAGACAAAGGCCGAGTGTTCTACACCAACTTTGGTCACCGAGAAGAAACCTTTCGCAACCCTGTGATGCTGCAGCACATGCTCGACGGCATCCAGTACGCTCTTGGTGATTTAGAAGCGGACGCAACCCCGACTGCAAAAATGGCTGAGAGCACTGCCGCTTTGGCGCCAGAAAAAAATTAGTCTCCTCACCCTGATACGCTGCATCAGATCGCCGAATCACGGATGATTCATTCAGGGGAGTGTCCCTTGACCGGTGTTCTATCGCACCTGCCTCGCCTCGTTTTTACCAAAATCTCCACCGTTTCCGAAACGAAACAAGATTGAGATAGAGATGAGGTGAATCAGCCTAACGCGTTTTACCTGCCTTGGCTGGAAACTCAAATTCAGAATCGGCATAATCATAGCCCCATAAAACTTCCTCCCTTTGACTAAAACGAATCATGAGCAAACTTAATCGTCGACAATTTTCTTCGATCGCTGCGACATCCTTCTTTGCAGCATCCTCCAGCCAATTCAGCAAGGCACAAAGTCCCAATGAACAACTGGGCGTCTGTATCGCTGGGCTCAACGGGCGTGGTGGTGAACATATCCGCGGTTTTGACAAGGATCCTCGCACGGTGATCCGCGCAATCGTGGACATTGACGAAGAAGTTGGTGCGAAGCGAGCAGACCAGATTGCAAAACTTCAGGGAAAACGTCCTGAACTTTTCAGCGATGTTCGTGAAGCAATGGACGCAGATGGCGTCGATATCCTATCCGTCGCAACTCCGAATCACTGGCACGCTCTGATGGGTGTCTGGGCAATGCAAGCCGGCAAGGATGTTTACGTCGAAAAACCGATCAGCCACAACATTCATGAAGGCCGCGCACTGGTCGAGGCGGCTGCCCGCTACGGACGAATGTTCCAGACGGGTACCCAGTGCCGAAGCAGTCGCGCGGTTCAAGATGCGATGCAATACATCGCCGACGGTGGAATCGGTGAGTGCAACTTTGCTAGAGGTCTCTGCTACAAACGCCGCAAATCGATCGGCGCACTCGGAAACTATGAGGTTCCTGGTAATGTGGATTTTGATCTTTGGAGTGGGCCAGCGAGCTTGACCGATCCCAAGCTGACTCGACCTCGCTTTCATTACGATTGGCATTGGCAGCGTCATTACGGAAACGGTGACCTCGGTAACCAAGGTCCTCACCAAACGGATATCGCCCGCTGGGGATTAGGTGTTAACCGCCATCCCAACTCGATTATCAGCTACGGCGGTCGTCTCGGTTACCAAGCCGAAAGAAACGATGCTTCTTACGTTGATGCCGGCGACACAGCGAATACAGAAGTTTCAATTTATGACTACGGTGATAAGTGCATTGTCTTTGAAACAAGAGGTCTCGATATTTCAACCTCCAGTGGCAAAGAAGTTGAAGCGATGTTTGGAAAAGGTGGAGGAAATAAAATCGGCGTGATTTTCTACGGCAGCGAAGGATACGTCGCACAGGTCAGATACGACTACTGCCAAGCGTTTGATAAAGATTTCAACACCGTCAAAGAATTCAAGGCAAGCGACGTGGGCGACGCTCATTTCGCGAACTTCATCGATGCATGCATCACACGAGATTATGGTTCGCTCAATGCCGACGCGATGACCGGTCACTTGTCGGCGGGCGTCAGCCACCTAGGAAATATTTCTTACTACCTAGGTGAAAGCAACCGTGTTTCAACCAGCGAAATCGAAGCGGTTATCTCGAAAGTCAAAAGCCTCGATGACAACAACCTCACGCTGCAACGAACCGTTGAACACCTCAAAGCGAATAACGTTGATCTCGATAAAACACCGTTATCTCTCGGACCTCAACTTACGTTTGACAACGACACCGAACGCTTCACCAATAACGATGCGGCAAATGAACTACTCGCTCGCGAATATCGCGATGGTTTCGTGGTTCCTGCTGGTGACAAGGTTTGATTCAGCGATCGTAACGAATGAAATCGATCACCCGATGAGACACTTTATCAAATCGGCGAAAGCCTCCCTGCAAAAGGGAGGCTTTTTTTGTGCACCAAGAACCATCAAGGCGAACCGACTGTTCCATTCGCGAAAAACAGGTGAGTTCATCGCACTTGATTCCAAAGCTAGACCGACACCCACAAATCATTATCACACGAAAGCGTGAACTGATTAAAAAAGCAATCAAGTCGCTAGCGGCAGCGGCCTTTGTTCCAAATCGTTGAATAATTGCTCCAGTGTTTCCTTTGCAATCGGCTGACCAGAACGATCCATGACAATCCATGGCCGAGCGGTCCGAATGACGCCTTTTTCTAGAAAGTCACCAAACAATCGTAAACGCAAGTGCTGAGCATCCGAAAGGCTCGTCGTAGTGGGCGCGTCGTGCCGGTCAAGCAAGATGGCGACGGAACCATCATCCCTGTTCACCAAATTGATCCCGTTCGCACCTGAGGGACTGTCCTTCAGATCTGCTCGCCAATTATCTTGATCGACTTGCGCCGGGTAAGACAATGCCTCGCCACCACCAACGCTCAGATCTAACATCGGATGCGTATCGAGCAGATCCGTTTGAATGGAAACCGTCACCTCGAATACAAGAACTTGAGAACTGCATGCCATAGGTTCGAGGGATAAACGAATCGCATAGAGACCATCACCTTGCGGATAATTGATCGTCAGGCGTTCCTGCCGCACGTACTGTTCACTCGCCTCGGGTAACCGCTGACCTTCGATCGCGCTCAACCTTACCGTCGAAACTGAATCCAATAATGGAAAATCACCGTGGCTGCCTGACTTTGCTACATCGGGAAACGGCTGACAGGCGAATGCTCCATCACCGCCTCGCAAGTCAAAGCGGCACGATGATTCTGAGGTAATCCAGGTAACGATTCCAAGTTCGTCAATCTTCCACATTGCCAACTACTCATCTGGTTCAATCTGCGCGAATCATACCAACGGGCACGAGGTTCGCCACGAAATCAATGCTGCTCGACAGCTAACAGGAGGAATAAGCGGAGATGCAATCCACACACCAATGTATTAGCCTGCAGATTCATTTCCATCCACCGAATCATCAAACTCACTCGGACCCAATCGGCATTTATTCCCCGCTGCCAACAAGATACAGTTACCAAACCCTTGCCGATACCCGACCGCAATCGGTCTCGACGCAACCCAAATTTCGCGACTCTCTCGCAATCTAATACGCACTAACAAGCGGTGGCAGTCGCGAGCAAAGTTTTTGTTTGACCAATAAAAAACGTCGACACCCCGAAATCAAACCGGTGCATCGACGTTTTGGAAAACTTAAACGCAATCGACAAAAATCGAATGACTCAGGGCATTAACCAAGCGGTCCGCGTTTACTCTGAATACTCGGCGCTGAAAAACTCCTTGCTGCCTTGGACGTCAGGATTGATGGTCCGAGAACCTTCTTGCCAGTTTGCTGGACAAACTTCGCCATTTTGCTCAAAGTACTGAAGTGCTTTGACCATTCGCAGGGCTTCATCAACGCTTCTTCCGAGCGGAAGATCGTTGACCACCTGATGTCGGACAACACCGTCTTTGTCGATCAAGAAGAGACCACGTAGCGCGATACCAGCGTCAAGTAGAACGTCGTAATCTCGGCAAATCTGCTTGTTCAAATCTGCAATTAACGGATATTCGATTTTGCCAATCCCACCTTGGTTACGTGGGGTCTGGGTCCACGCCAAATGGGTGAAGTGGCTGTCAATCGATACACCTAAAATCTCGACTCCGAGATCCGTAAATTCCTTGGCTCGATCACTAAAAGCGATGATCTCGGTGGGACAGACAAAGGTGAAGTCGAGTGGGTAAAAGAACAGAACGACGTACTTGCCTGCATAGTCACTCAAGGAGACCGTTTTGAATTGGCCATCTGGCATCACAGCTTGGGCCGAAAACTCAGGGGCCTTTTGGGTCACCAAAACACTCATGGGTTACACTTACTTTCTCGTTAGAGTCAATGTTTCTCCGGCGTTTGCGAGCGGAAAACTCGAATCAAAACTCGGAGGTCTAATGGGTAATTTTTCTCTTCCCGTCACTATCGGACGATTATCAAATCTGGACAACCCGGGGGAAAACCCAGTCGCTTCAAAAGCCGAGAAACTTTTGACGTTGAACGGTAAATCCCCCCAAGACTCCCGTCCCGCTCCGCGGTTTGGAAACCTGCCCTGAAGTACTGCTGCTGTAGTATTAATCCAGTCCGTCAAGCACCTGGGGATGGGATTCTGTTGATCGTATTCCACCCATTCGCTGTAGACTGCTCGCTGATGAATTGCAGCCAAACGGAAAGAGGTAGCAAAAGGGTCACTCAGTCAATCCTCGCCTCGGGATCAAGCTTTTTACCCTCCCAATAAAAACCATCTTCCCGTCTTTCCAACGTCCGATTGGCACTTCCCTTGGCGAGTGGTAATTCGAGAGTCGGAATCCACTTAGCCAATCGATCCGCTTCGGCTCTCATCTGCTTAGTTGCTCGATCCCCAAACAACAAGTTTGTGTTCTCATTTGGGTCGATTGATCGATCGTATAACTCTTCGCCGCCGTCAGCGTATCGAATGTATCGCCAACGTTGATCACATACAGAATGGTTCCCGGCATTGTGGGTGCAGATGGCGGGACGGTCACGAATGGCATCAGGCTGCTCCAACTGAGGCCTCAAGCTAATTCCCTCCATCCCCTCGGGTACTGGAAGTCCTGTCAATTCAGCAAGAGTCGGATAAAGATCCAAAAGCTCAGCGGGTTGCTGACAACGCTCATTTTGCTGAACACCCGGCCCTGCAATGATCAACGGAACACGCGTCGAGCGAGTCCAAAGCGAATTTTTTCCCGAGATCGCTTTCTC
>JADHOA010000316.1 GCA_016779185.1 Rubripirellula sp. | reverse complement strand
GACTGGGTTAGCACCTCTGCAACTCTCACACTTTCCCAGAACGACGTTCGATTGATCGCGGAATCAATCACGATTTTCCAGACCGCCAAGCAAGACACAGGCACGTTGCAGATTCTTGGCAATGCGACCGATCAGACTCTCTTCCTTGATTGGAATCATCAAGCCGCCACCCATGGACCAACTTTACATCTGGACGGCCAAACCGGAGAAAATACGATTCACTGGTTTGGACCTTCACCTCGCATCAACTTGAGCGAACAAAATGATCTTCTGGTGTCGAGATTCGCAATCCACGATCTCACTGCCGCCGAACCACAAACTCTAGAAATCGATCAACTTTCCATACAGCGTCTCGCGCCCGTTACCAAAAAATTAGTCATTCGCCTCGGCGAAGCAGATGAAATTTACGCTACGGACCAAACCGACTGGAGACTCTCGGAGCCTCGTCAAGAAGGAAACGCTTGGATCCTACCCGCAAATCATCTTACCGATCCGCTCAGCAAACTTGATGTCATTCCCATAAGCGTGTGGAATAACTATTTGCTGCCCGGCGATATCAATAACGATGGCCATGTTACGGCGAACGATGCATTACTGATCATCAATGAACTCGCTGCAAGAAGGTTCTCCGCCCCCGACACACAAAGTGTTCGTGCTGTTTCTGAGATTGCGTCGTGGCCAAACCATTTTTTTGACCAAAACCGAGATAATCGCGTCACCGCACTCGATGCCCTGCGAGTCATTAATGACATGTCGAGACTGAATCTTGAAAACGGAGGAGGTGAAGCGGAGTCAATCGCTGTGGGTGGGAGCATCGAGCAACCGACGACATTACCATCGCCTTCCTTCCAAATCCCAGCAACTCACAATCCAAGCCTTGATAACGATATCGCAATCAACCAGGTGAATTCCCCAAGGCAAGCGTTTCGACTCAGCCATACGGCAAAGATGAGTCAATTTAGAAACACTGGATTCTTTGAACGTAAATCGCCCTCAGTTCCATCGGCCCCCAATACCTCGACGAATCAGATTCCCAGTAACACTCCCGAAGAACCGCCGCAGCATGACATGCTCGACGAGTTGCTATCAAAGGCGATTGCCTGGCACAAAGAGGTTGACGGTCGCTAGAAACCTGCGACTAGACGGCTTGCGCGTCCTACAAAATCCTAAGTCGGGATTGCCACAGGGAGGCGTTTTTCAGTATCGGCGTCAGAAGGTACACGATTCTCTCTGCTCGACCCGAGAGAATCAGAGGCGGCCCCGCGAGACGGATTCCTTGCGGGAGTGACTATGTTTGCGGATTCAAGGATGACAAAAACCCTCAAAACGACGAATCGACCATGGGCTCCATGGTTCGCAGCACGTTTTGCGCTCCTCTGCATACTGCTCTCTGGCCCCCTGCGCGCTGACGAACAAATACTTCGCGCTGACGAACAAACACTGCGTGAACTCAACCAATGCCTGCAAAACCAAGATCTCACTAATGCGGCTATTTTGGGTGAAAAGCTGTTCGAAGACACCGAGTCTAGCTTTGATATCACGCTTCCGCTCGCTCGCTTGGCAAGAGATCTACAACGAGGCGGCGACAAGATTGGTGCGATTCGGTTTTACCAATACGCCGTCGCTGCATCGAACCGCCCACAGGCAGAATCTTTGCAAAACCACACACGAGTCATGCTGGGAATTGCAACCGCGTTGCTTTTGACTGAGGAAAAAGCTTATTCGGAAGCTTGCGACCAATTGTCAGCGGTCACTGGGAAAATCGCGGGCCCGAGCGAACCGCCACAAGAAAAAACGATTGAAACCGCAGCATCCCTCCTCAATCGAATCGGCTCGGCCACGATTGAATCAAAAGACTTTGACACGGCAGTTCGTGCATTCACTTTGGCTTGTGAATTACCCTCGGCGGAAAAAAACACTTCAAAACTTGGTCGAGCATGGGCGATTGCCCTCGGCGGTAATCATCCGCAGGTTGCCGCCTTGGAACTCGAACAGTTTGTTGCCGAGTATCCGGAGCATCAGGATTCACCAAAGGCGGCTCTTCTCGCAATCGAGTGCCGACAGAAATCAGACGACTCAGAAGGGGCCCTGCGTGATATCGCAATGCTTTTGCAAAATTGGCCACAATCATCATCGGCACGAAAGCTTGTTCATGAATTCACCGAAACACCCTGCGAACAAATCCCAGTTGCGGTCAAAACATGGATACTGAATCAAGGTGAATCGGATGCAGGGAGTCAGTTGGACACAAAACTCGCCGCGATCGGATTAGTAGCCGCTGCAGAGCAACGGGTTACCGAACCTTGGAATTCCCTCGCGAACGTATTAGCGACTTTGGATCAAGATGGCTTGTCGTCCACACTCGCCCTGAACGAATTGACGCGATTAGGTCACAAGGCCGAAGCAGAAAGACTAGCGGCTCGATTCATCGCGCCCGCCCCATCATCTGATGCCCAAGGATCATCACCCGCTGAGCCTCAAGCTCAATCAGTGACTGCAGCAGCGAGGGAAGCAGGCTGCCGCTGGGCGGGTCGAGAAGCCAAATGGTCCATGCTTGCACTCGCCTCGGAATCCGAGTCGGTACTCGATCCAAGCTCATCACGGAACAGCAGTGTAGAAAGGCTATTGGCCGAAGCATTGGTTCAGATGGGCCGAATCAGTGAAGCTGCCGCATGGTGGAATTATCTCGTGGACGTACGCGGCGAGAATGATTTTTCGACGCTCATTCGATGTGCGGAAGCCGAGACGAGTTCGGGAAACGATACCGAGAAAGCGCTAGAACGAATCGCTGCGGCGAAAGCGGCAGCAGGAGACCAGGCGTTCGCGCTCGCACTGGTTGAGCTACTCGAAGCCGAGCTACTGATCAGAAAAACCGCGTTTGATGAGTCCAGAAGTCGCCTTGAACCCATCGTGAAGAATGAAAACCTTGACCGCAATCTTCGCGGTCGTGCCCAGTGGCTTATTGGCGAAACTTACTATCTTCAAGAAAAGTATTCCCCAGCCATTCAGGCCTACAGAAAAGTAGAGTCCATTGAACCGGAAAAAACGTGGGTCGCAGCTTCGCTCATTCAAGCGGGCAAGTCATTCGAACATCTCGGTTACCGACGCGAAGCAATGATTTGCTACAGCAACCTTGTCTCAAGGTTCGCCGACAGCTCCTACGCCGATGCAGCGAACAAACGCATCGCGGCTATCGACATCCAAAAAACGACAACTGAATCAGCTCCCCAAAATTCGATGAAACGATGAGTAAATTGATCGCACCACCTTCATCGAGCCTCAGGTCCAAAACACGCCGGATCAAGCAACGTTCACATACCGCGGCTATCGTTAGTCGCGTCTTACCACTGCTTGTTTTGATCGGCGGCTCATTGTGGATGATGGAGGTGATGGCCCAGGCTCCAGCGGGAAACTTGGCTCCAGCGGGAAACCAGGCTCCATCTGCAAACTCAAGCATTCCAGCGTTTGAAAACCCAAACGGCGAAGGCCCCAGCCGGGCGATGGGCGCGGCAAGTATTCCGGATTTACCAGTGGACTCTTCCACAAGCCGTGAAGCGATACCGGAAGACCCTGCGGTGGACTCTGCCGAGGGTCAACAACAAGGTTCCTTACTCGCCAAAATTACCCAAGGTGGAATCCTGATGATCCCCCTTGGAATGTGCTCACTCGTCGTAGCAGCCCTATCGATCGAAAAGCTAATTTCACTTCGCCGCTCTCGGGTGATCCCACGTCCGTTCGTCCGGCGATTCACGGAGTTTGTCGAAGACGGTCAGCTTAGCTACGACGAAGCTACCAGATTATGCGACGAATTCAACTGTCCGGTTGCGGAGGTCTTTCAAGCCGCCGTCCGAAGATGGGGGCGCCCCATGCTCGAGATCGAGCAAGCAGTGATGGATGCAGGGGATCGAGTCGCAGACTCCCTGAACCGATTCGTCCGCGTTTTTCACGCCATCAGTAACGTAGCTCCATTGATCGGACTACTCGGCACCGTTCTCGGAATGATTGAATCCTTTGAAATGATGAGTAGTCGTGAATCACTTGGTCGCCCCGAGATGCTCGCTTCAGGTATCAGCACCGCATTGGTGACAACTGCGGGCGGCCTGATGGTTGCCATTCCCGCGTACCTCGCTTTCATGTACTTCGGCGGAAAGTCGGACCGATACCTCCATGACATCGACAAACTATGCCAAAGAGTGATTGAGTGCATCTCAGCCGAAGGCATGGAAAAACGAAACGCCGAGGGAAAATCGTCAAATCGACGGGCGGCATAACAACGAGTACGAATTGACTAATAAAAGATCATCGCGTCCTTTCGCTCACAACATCTTGACAGAAGCCTAAAGGTCAAACGACCCCAACCAACTCGGATACGGAGAGCCGATGCCTTCGAGAAGAAAAACGACCGATGACGCATCGATCAACCTAACACCGATGATCGACGTGGTATTTTTGCTCGTCATCTTCTTTATGGTGGGAAGTAAATTCAGCGATGCGGAGAGTCGCATCGAGGTGAATGTTCCCAACCTGAGTGAAATGCAGGCGATCACCCGATTGCCTGACGAACGCGTCGTCGCGATCAGCATCGACGGAACCATCTCTCTTGATGATTCCACTGTTACTCTTGCGCAGTTGACGGAGCGACTGAGAAGCGAGCACCAAAACTATCCTGGTCTACGTGTTGCAGTTCGAGGTGAGGCGACCGGTTCCTTGCAGCAAACCGTTGAGGTTTTGCACGCAGTTCGCAGCAGTGGCGTCGAAAAAATTGGAATTTCAACGCAGGGGATGAAGCGTTGAACTTTGATTCCGACATATGGTCCAACGGCTATTTTGTGACAAGCCTTGCGATCGCTTCCATCTCACTTTTGGTCGCGTCCGCATGGCTGTTTATCAAGTACCGTAAACAACGTCGCATGACAGGATGGCTGTACCTGCTCGCATCGATCATCCTGCACCTTGGACTCATTCTGTGGCTTCCCAACCTTTATCAATCGTCTGTCAATAACAGCACAAACCCTCAGCAGCTTAGTCAGGATAGTGATCACTCCCCGGTGCAGTTTTCAACGTTTATTCCAGATCGAGAGGCAGTTAGCTCTAGTGCCCTGGCGCAGTCAAACCTATCCCCGTTACCGGTCAACGACCTGAACCACTTGTCAAAAGAACCTGACCCATTTCCAAGTGAGCCCAATCTCGCAAGCACGGAACAGGAGACCACGCAGCCCGAAATAACGGAACCGACAACGGAACCCCCAATCGAAACGGAAAGTGAACCTCTCTCTTCGTTAACAGCCAACGCGATGGCATCGCTCCCCGAATTAGGATCAGAGTTCGACTCGCTGCTCGAAGATGCGTTTTCGGGATTGGAGGCGATCGATCCTGAGACGTTAACAGAAGAGACGGTCGCATCTACCGACGCTGAACCCACAGCCGACCAACTGGAATCCTATCCGACAACCGAAGAGAATACCGCGGCGTCTGAGAACGATCCCAAGCTTGTTGAAGATGA
>JADHOA010000315.1 GCA_016779185.1 Rubripirellula sp. | reverse complement strand
TGGGTGATGATCTCCCCGATCTGCCGGTGATGCGTCGAGCGGGATTGTCGGTGACGCCTGCGGACGGAGCAAAGGATATTTGTGAAGCAGCTCACTGGATTCTCAAATCACCCGGTGGCAAGGGAGCCATTAGGGAATGTATTGAGCGGATTTTGCGAGCTCAAGGAAAGTGGGAAAGGATAGTGGCATAAGCCAACTCGCATTGGATCTTGATACCCAGGTTTTTGTCGGTCTTCAACTAATGACTATTTCCACCAGCCGCAAATTCACTCGGACAGAGCTGTCGCCGGAAGCTGGTTTTTTTTCGATTCGTGATAATGGGACCGGTCACCATCTCCGCTCGACTGGTTCGACCAACCGGTCGTTTAGTAATGTGTTGATTGGCTTTCAGAGAGAAGTGAACGAACATCCAGATGTTGACTAAGTTTCGTCAATACATGATCGCTCTTGCTGTGCTGGTCGCTTTGGCGGCTAGTTACAACGCTCTCGTAACGCCATTGCTTGAGCCGCCTGTGATCGAGGCGATAGGGATCGGAGACGAGTCTGCTCTAGAGATTGATCAGGCGATTGTGGATCTCTTTCCCGAAGGGGCATGGCAGCGCGGGCTGTGTAAACAACTCCAAACAACTGAGGGAATGCTGCTGTTCCAATCATGGGAGCAGGTCGAGAATGACCAGTGGCGTCTATGGCCAGTGACGGTGATCATTGGTCGCGGTTTGGCCACAGCGGAGTCCGAGGCTCCCTTTATTCTGGAGGCGGAACAGGGCGCTGAGATCAAGTTCACTGAGTCGCTTGATGTGATGAGTGGTGGAGCGCCACCTATTCAGCGGGGTCGAATGGTTGGCGACGTCCGTCTGTACCGGAAAAGCGATGGTGATGGTCAGCAAAAGCTCGAAGTCCTCACGTCGAATGTCGGTATCGATAGTCAGAAAATATGGACAACTGAAGCGATTGAAATGACGATTGGATCAACTCGTTTGGTTGGACGTGACTTGACGATCCATCTCGATGGGCCAAGTCATCCTACTGATGCGGGTAGCAGCGCAGCGACCGTACTAGATCGCATGGAGTTGATTTACCTTGATGAATTAATCATGCCTCTGGCCGGCGGATCTGTTTGGGAGCAAGCGACTGGCGATTCGGAAGAACAAGATCAAGTTGTTGATAGTTTTGATAATGACTTGATTGAAAATTCAGTTGCAGATCTTGCTGTCAGTGCAAGTGACCGAGATGGGGCGGAATTGGATTTTGGGGTTTCTCGTTCTGGCGATGAGCCGGCGATTATCTCACTCACTTGCGGTGGGCGAGTGGAGTACGATTTTGCGCTTGACCATCTCTCGCTGCGGGACTCGGTTTCATTGGTGCATCAGGTACGCGGTCGTCTATCCGATCGGTTCGACTGCGAGACGATTCAGTTAGTACTGAACGATCCGCTGAATGAATCGCTCACGCGAAATCATGCGTTGGATTGGATCATTGGCATGATCGCAACGGGTAATCCTGTGGTCGCAAAATTGCCCGCTTTCGATGCAGAACTTGCTGCAGATCGGATTAGTGTGAACATTGAGCAGGGAATTCTTGAGGCAAGTGGCAGTCGAGGGGTTCAGGTTCGCAAGAATGCGGTAACGGCTCGGTTGGCAAAACTCAGTTATTCCTTTGATCGGAATCAACCGGATGCAATCGGTACCATCGATGCCCCGGGAGCGGGGATTGTTCAATTTGATGACCCTGGAATTGCGGTCCGTACAGCGAGGTGGAGACAGGGGGTTAAGGTGGCGCCTCGTCCGAATACCACGGACGAGACTCAGGTCAACACCCAGAAACCTAAAGAGGGGCTTACATCAGGGCCACGCCAGATTGATGTTTGGGTCGAGGGGGATGTCTTTGCAACAATGGTAGACGGCGGCGATTTTCGAGCGGATGCAATCGTCGGCGTCATGCACAAATCACTCAATTCAGGTGATCAGGTTGCCTATCTGCCTGATCGATTCGAGATATCAGGCGGCGTTAAGCTGAACACCAAGGCGTTAGCCGCCGACGCAGATAAGGTGCTATTGTTTTTTGTCGAGAAGCCTGAAGATGACGATGATGGCAGTACCAACAGAAATGAGAGTGATTCCACGCTGAGGCAGTGGGTGGTTCAACCGCCTTTAGACGACTCTAAGGTAGATCCGGTTGCTCGTTCTCGGCCGTCAATACGCGGCGAATCCATTCGAGCCCAACTCTTATTAAACGGGTCTGAAATCGAAGCAAAGAAGCTATCTGTCATGGGTAACGTCGAAGTGGTGCATGAGATCAAGAGTGGCACTGTTTTACTGCCCGCAAAATTAACCGGTGATCATCTTCAGCTCATCGATGGTGGGGGTGATGACGTGCTGCAGCTGACTAGCAGGGATGGCGTGCCAGCGAGGTTAGAGCTTGGAGATGGTTACTTTGTTGGGCCTCAGATTCAGATTCGCCCACATGATAATCTTATCTGGATGAATGCGGCTGGTGAGTTTCAGTTGCCGAGCGAGGCGCTCCCGATTGGTCAGTCCAAAGAAGGAGAAGTCGGATATCGTTGGCAGAAAACACCGTACTGTCGCTGGAACGGCGAAATGATTTTCGATGGAAGTACCGCGGTACTCTCGGATGGGGTTGAAATAGACGCAACCCTGATTCGCGGGCCGGAACTGTGGGAGTTAGAGTTGTCGGGCGATCGCCTGCAGGTAGAGTTGTCGAATTCAGTAAAAGTCGAAGATGTAAAAGCCCTGCGGCAAGCAAGCGTCAAAACCATTACGCTAACTCAGTCTGATGATCGCCCCGTTTTTGTACAGGCGATCCATCGAGCACTAGACGGTGTTATGGAAGCGCGTCATCTTTTCAACTCGCGAATGCTTACTCTGAGTCCAGATGATGGAGGGTTTCTCAAAGGAGAGGGGCCGGGATGGTATCGTGGCTGGGTAGTACCCAAGCCCGACCAGCCACTTCTTGCCACTGGTGCTAGCCAGTCTTTTCAATCGATGGATTTGAACACGCGACCGATCACAGGAGCACATCTTGTCTTCTATGATCAGTTGAATGCAACGTTTGAAGGCAGGCAACTTGATTTCACCCGTGGCGTACGAATTGGAGTGCGTCCGGTCGAGGATTGGGAAAGTGTTTTTGATGCGACACAAATGGATGCCATCTCTGCGGGTGAGTCGACTCTGGATTGCGATCAACTGAGATTCAATCTTGATCCGCGCGAACGAGTAGAGAGCCGGGTCGCGGGTTTGTCTTCTCGATGGGAGATGTCCGCATTGAGCGGTGTCGTGTTCCGAACAAGGAACGAACGCGGTCTGCTCGAAGGGACCGCATCACGAGCCTCCTATTCATCCTCAAAGGATTTATTCACGGTTGAAGGAGGCCCTAGTTCGCCAGCAATATTCCGGCAGACGTTGCCTGATGGTACTGCCGGCCCAGAGGGGGCAGTTCGGTCCATGTCGATTCGTCCAGGAACCATGAAGGTCGAAAATGCGGTCATCGAGCGGTTGAATGTTGCCGCGCCCGCTAATGCCTCAACGCCTTAGTTCTTTTTGTTCAATCAGTGATGAAGCGTCTGGCGAAAACTTTCCGACGCTTCACTTTCAACTGGATTTTCAGTGCCGGAAAAGTTGGTTTGCGTCGACCTGTCTTGTGAGTTCCGTTGCTTTTCCGGCTAAATCGCGCGATCTCTCGATGGCGATTGATCCCACATCAGTTTGGGACTGATCACTATCATTAGAGAAACGAGCTTTCCCGTTTTTCACCTAGTCTTGTGGAGGATCAACATGTGATTCGAAGACTGGTTGGATGATGTCCATCTTTACGCTGATCAACTAAGCGTTTTCGGATGTGTCGTCGAGGTTGTAGTCTTTGATCTTTTTGTGAAGCGTATTTCGGTTGATGCCAAGTTGTGTTGCCGCCTTGGTTTGGACACCGCCACATGCTGCAAGCACTTGGCTGATGAGTTCTTTTTCAACTTGGTCAACAATCACAGAGTGGATCATTCCACTCGAAGCGCCTGATTCGCTAAGGCCTCGCGTCACTACTTCTCGAGTCAACGCGTCGAAATCGTTGCCAGTGGTGATTAGGTTTGAATTGGATTGACCCGAGGTGACGCACTCGGGCAAAAGATCGATCGTCAGTTCATCCGTCTCCGACATGACAACCGCCCGCTCGATGTAGTTTTGCAACTCTCGTACATTTCCCGGCCAGTGATAGTCCTGCATCGCCTCCATGGTGCCTGGTCCAATGTGGACGACGTAGCGGTCGTTAATTTCGTTATAGTGTTCAAGAAAGAAAGAGACCAGCGCAGGGATATCATCCCTTCTGCGGCGTAGCGGCGGGATCTCAATTGGGACGACATTCAGACGCCAGTAAAGGTCCTCACGAAACCGATCTTTTTTTACTTCTTGCATCAGATCGCGGTTACTCGCCGCGACGATTCTCGCGTCGGTGCTGAGTGTGGCGGTATCGCCGACTCGCTCAAATTCGCGCTCTTGGAGAACTCGAAGCAGCTTAACCTGCAGCGTGAGTGAAGTGCTGTTGATCTCATCTAGGAAAATGGTACCACCATTTGCGGCCTCAAAGCGTCCGGTACGGTTGGTCACCGCCCCGGTGAACGCACCGCGAACGTGTCCGAATAGCTCGCTCTCAAGCAAGCTTTCGCTCAGCGCGCCGCAATTCACGCGGACAAATGGGCCACCGCTGCGACGACTTAATCGATGAATGGCATTCGCAATCAGTTCCTTGCCAACCCCGGTTTCGCCAAGGATCAATACCGAAGCGTTACTCCCAGATACGCGGCGAGTGACTCGATACACCTCTTGCATCGTTGGTGAATTCCCAATGATCCCCGGGATGGGCGGACCTGCTTTCGCGCCGGGTGGGATTCCGAATATCGCCATGTGATACGTAAAGGATGCAGTGTGAAGACAAGCGTTGGACGGAGAAATCGTTTCTCTGACCACTCTGATTCTAGCGGATTTTGACTGGGTCCGAGCCCCCCATAGAATGATGTTTTTTACCTGAATTTCACCTTGGTTCCAAAGGTGTTTCTCAAGCTCTTTTGCGAGATGGACAAGTGCAAGGTTCCATTTACATTCCGGGTCAGTCGTCAGCGACCCATCACCGTAAACACTGCAAGTGATTCTCTCTTTAACATCCTGCCGATGGCTGGATCAATTCCGTTAACGCAGATACACTCCATCCTCTGCTCCGAGTTGTCGCTGCGGTGTGGGGCTTTGCATCAGGTCACAGACCCATCTTGTGCGGTCGCAGTCCTTTAGCAATTCAAACCATTTTAAAGGTTAACCGACGTGGCTTTACCTGAGTTTCCGACTCAGAGACTCGACGGCTCGCGTTGAGTAACCTGTTAAGCCAAATTTACTTTATCCGAGCGTCGCCATTGTTGATGTGACGGTAACGCTTTGCGGAAAGTAGGGAAATGCAGCGGTCGTGATGTTACTTGAGAAGGGAAGTGGCCTGATCGCGAAATTGAATGCGATCTGTCTCGGAGAGCGG
>JADHOA010000314.1 GCA_016779185.1 Rubripirellula sp. | reverse complement strand
TTCCATGTTAAGAAGTGCTCGAGTTTGGCAGGCTTGCCGTTCTCGTAGACGAGCATAATCGTCGCATCGAGGTTGTAGCGGGGGTATTCAAAATTATCGGCGTCCCCGCCAAAAAAAGCTGCTGCGGTTTCGGGCGCCCAAACGAGACGTACATCAGTGTATTTTTTGTAGCGGTACAGGTGATATTGGGCTCCACCAAAAAGAGTGATCACGTCACTGCGAAGCCCTGTCGCTTTGAGCGACTCTTGCTCGATTATGGCGATGACGGCGCGGCGTTGTTTGGCAGCGTCCTCCGCTGATGCGGCCGGGTCAACACTCTCGTTCACCCGTCCTGTCACATCTTCGATGGAAACAAGCTGATTGAGTTCCAAATCGGGGGCCTTGAGCTCTTGATCGATTGAACGAGCAAGAAAACCATCATCGATAATGTTTCGCTCCGGCGTACTCAATTTATGAAGCGTGTCGCTCGCAACGTGATGATTTGTCAGCACCAGGCCAGTACTCGAGATAAACGATCCTGAACCGCCGCTGTTAAAACGAACCGAACTAAGACGTAGGTGATCCGCCCACGCTTGATCCGCAGTGAAATCATGACGACTCTGCAAAAGTTCGACCGGTAAATCATTAAATAGATACATTCCCTCGTCACCGTGGGTGACTGCGGGCTGAATAACGAGGGAGAGATTCAACATGATCAGTGAAGCCAGAAGACGTTTCATCGAAGTCGTTTTATCTTGGATTGTTGGATTGCTTGACGCGTGAACGCTGAACTATCAGAGCTGCAGTTTACCAATTTCATTCAAAACGTGTGCCTGCCGTTCTTCGATTGGGGGCTCAGCCCAAAAGCATACCGATGCAACCCCACACCACCAAGCTAGGAAAAACAGCGAGTCTAGGAAAACACGAAGCACTATGGATTTTTAGCCTCCATTGGAACTACACTGAGGACAATGGAGATCGCGATTTGAACTTAAGACGCGGATGAAGTCTTTAACAGCCACGAAATACTTAACATCAACAGCGATCCCCGGAGATCGAAAGAGCTACTGGATCGAGCGAGCGGAATGCTGCCGGTGACGTTTGTCGCTGAGCGAGGTTGAGTCAACATCTCATCACCTAGCTAGCACTCACTAGCAATACAATTTGGTTCGGAAACCAACGGGAGCAGCTGAAAAGAGGCGTTTGATACGCCATCAGCAAATCATGGAGGAAAACCGCATGTTGAACTCTAAAACACCCAGAATCCTGATCGCGAGGATGAGTGCGATTGGTGATGCCATTCTCACGATGCCAGTGGCATGTGCGCTTCGAGCCCACTTCCCTGGAGCATTCTTGGGCTGGGTGGTGGAAAAAAAAGCCGCACCGATGGTTCGCGAGCATCCCGCTGTCGACGAAGTCATTGAACTGGAGCGGGGATGGTTCACCTCACTCCGTGGCATCCGCAACACGAAGGCGATTCTTCGAGGCTATCGTTTTGACACTTCGATTGATTGCCAAGGATTAACCAAATCGGCAATGGCTGGCTGGCTAGCCGGTGCAAGAACAAGAATCGGCTACTTGGGCAGACATGGCGGCGAAATCACCCCGTGGCTGAACAACCGATTCGTTCAACCGACCTCATCTCATATTGTTGATCGTAGCCTCGAATTATTGAGGCCTCTGGGTATTGAAACGCCTCGAGTCGATTGGCAGATGCCCATACCAGAATCGGCCAGAAACTGGGCATCGGATTGGCGAAGAACCTTGCCTGCACGACGGGTCGCTATCCTCAATCCGGGAGCCACGGCGGCCTCCAAAATGTGGGAACCAGACCGGTTCGGGCAATTGGCGCAGATTATCCATAAACGCCATGGTTATCGAAGTGTGGCCGTTTGGGGAGGCGCAAGAGAGCGGCAGATGGCGGAGTGGATTGTTCGACATTCGGGTGGCACCGCGATGCTAGCCCCCGACACCAATTTGCATCAACTCGCCGCTCTGATCGATCAAAGCGATCTTTTCGTCAGCGGAGACACCGGCCCACTCCATATGGCGGTCGCGTTGGCCGTTCCGACAATTGGGCTTTATGGAGCCACCCGTCCTGGTGACAGCGGTCCGTACCAACAAATCGCGTTACAAAACGCCTACGAGTCGGGCAGTCGGCGACATCGCAGAAGAGCCGACAATACGGCGATGCGACAAATCCATGTCAGTGATGTCTGTGCGGCTATCGACAAAATCCATCAATCACAAACATCCCAAAGCCAAAGACGCAGTCTTGCTGCCTAGTTGATTTTTGAAATCAACTAGAACGCCTGCACATCGCTGCAAGATCGAAAATGATTGATTGCGGACAACGTGCAATGCATGATGGTCGAGGGTAGCTATATCATGACGATTCCTGTCGGGGATAGGCAATGATTCGCACCTTGGGTCAAACCGAACTACCGCAACCCTACTCATATCAATGAACATCGCTGACGACTTAAAAAAAACGACGCGACTCAACGAAGAGCCCTCTCTACCGACCATCGTCGGTTTTGCCTCGATCCTGATCGTGTCTGGCATTTTCGTCGTCTTTGATTTTTCTTCAAAACTACTGTTTCTCGTCAACGCCACGATTTCCCTCATCGCTCTATTTCAGACGCATTCGTCTGCTAGCCGAAAACGGCAACGACTCGAAGATTTTCAGCGAATCCAAGCCGAAGAATTGCGAGAATGGCAGGCTCGCTGGCAACGTCTTTATCAAGAAACACAGGATGCCACGTCGGCTCTGGTTCGAATGCGTGACGGAGTGATCATGATTGGCCAAGACTACCAAGTTCTGTTGATCAATCCTGCAGCAAAACGCCTTCTTGGCTTGCCAGAGTCGCTCGATATGACCAAGAGACCGTTTCGAGATTCGGTGCGTTACCCTGAACTTAGCCGCGCGATGAACGCCGCCTACCAAGGAAAAGGAACTCAGAAACTGAAGCTAGAGATTCAGGATGGCGAGATAAAGAGGCCTTTAAAGCTACGCGTGGATCACTTTGGCGCGATCTCTGACAATCACCTTTTGATCACCGTGCGAGATGAGACCGAAAGCCACCGCGTGGACGCGATGCGTCGCGAGTTCATCGCGAACATCTCTCATGAACTGAAAACACCGCTCGCTGCCATTAAAGGCTACGCGGAAACTGTCGAGCTAGCGATTAATGATGATCCTGACGCGGCATGTCACTTCATGAAGCAGATCCACGGTCAATGCTTGCGGCTTGAACGACTCATTGCTGACATGATGCAACTTGCGCGAGCTCAGGCCGGCACCGGTAACTTGAACTTGAGCGATGTCTCGATCACCGAGACAATCCACGAATCACTAAAATCACTTCAACATGTCGCAGAATCAAAAAACATCTCGCTCGTTTTTAATCCACCCAAAGAACCTCCGATCGTTCGCGCTGATCCCGAAGCATTACTGACTATTTGCAATAACTTGATTAGCAATGCGGTTCGCTACACTCCAGAACACGGAAATATCTCCGTTTCGTGCAAAGACGAGACGGAGTATTGGGGCCTAACGGTGGAGGATAACGGGGTTGGTATTAGTGAAACCGACCAAAAACGAATTTTTGAACGTTTCTACCGCGTGGATAAGCGTGCGGATTCTTCTGATGGCGGTACGGGAATCGGGCTTTCGATCGTGAAGAATCTGGTCATGACACTTGGCGGTGTAGTGAGAGTCACAAGCCGGATCGGAGAAGGTGCAAAGTTCCAAGCCTGCATCCCCAAATCACCACAGGGGCACAAAATTGCCTAGGTACAAGGAAACGCTCGAACGAAGCGGATCTCCCACCGAGCGGTGCCATTCTGAGTGAGGCTAAACCACAAGCTCGCTTAGACGGAACAGGATAAGACGGTACCGGAAAAGCAGGCCGATATTTTCACTAATTCTGGCCCAACCGTGACGTCCATTCAAATTCGGCTCAATCGCAATCGTTGGCTTATCAAAAAAGATAGCCGAAGCATCGACCGCGTAAAAATCTTCACCATTTCTTAACTATCTCTTCTCAGCATCACATCGTTTCCGCGGAGCCCAGATGCAACAATGATCGCTCCGCGTTCAGAGGGGATGTTTTGTTTTCAATGGAGCTTCTATACTCTCGATTCATCGGTCCCTTAACGCTCGACCACGACCGCCAACATGCACGCACGAGACCGAAGCACTGCTGATGTCGAAAATTAAAGTACTGGTCGTCGAAGACTACAAGCCACTCGCCGAAACACTTGAATACCAACTGAATCGAGCGGGCTATGAGGTTTTACGAGCGTCTGATGGACGCGAAGCAATCCAGCAGGCCAAACTCGCATTACCTGATGTCATCTTTCTCGATGTCGACCTTCCGGTGCTTAGTGGTATCGAAGTTTGTAAACAACTTCGCATGGATCCCAACACTCAAGACACGCTTATTCTGATGCTGTCGGCGTTAGGGGAAGAATCCGACCAAGTCGTTGGCTTTGCCATGGGGGCAGATGACTATGTTGTCAAACCCGTTGAAAGCTATAAGGTACTTTTGCAACGGCTAAAAGCACTTCTCCGCCGACGCGAACCAGCGGTTCAAGATTCAGAACAATATTCAAAGCTGGGAGTTGTTGTTGATCGCAGGCGATTTGTTGCGTCCGTGGATGGAGAAATCCTAAAACTCACCAAAAGCGAATTCAAATTGCTTGAGACATTGATTCGCCAACCCGGCCGAGCATTCACTCGAGCCGAATTGGTTGACTCTGCACTCGGTGAAGACACCCTCGTGCTTGATCGAACCATTGATGTACACATCCGCGCACTGCGCAAGAAGATGAACCAAGCTGGTGATTACATCGAAACGGTTCGCGGGATCGGATATCGATTCAAAGAATAGCGCCACTTCGGTCAAACGTTTACGAGTGCAGACCGCTGACGAGGATACCGTTCTCTGGAAAATCGCTTATCGGCTTCTAGTCAAATCATGAAGTCAGTGCTCGACTGTCTGAAAATCGGATTATCGCGATCGCCGACGAAAGAAAGGGTGATACTTGGAGCGTTTTTCACCGAGGCTAGAAGCCACTCTGGTTTAGGCGGATGAATCCCTCGAATCCAAAAACTCTTGAAAAGCCTGCTCCACGCTTTCGAGCTTCAAGACGTGTTTTTTCAAATCCTCCATCTCAGATGGAGTCACGCGATATCCAATTTCTTGAAACAGACCGATCATCTGCTCGGTCGTGAATCGCTGAACCACTTGTTCGGGCGTGGGAATCTCTGGACCTGACATCTTGCTACTTACCAGCCATTAGAATCGCAGATTGAACGCGATGGCAACGCAGTTGAATCCTTGTCCGAAATATAAGCAGGAATCAAAAAACCGTAAAGTAAAAGTCTTCATACACCGAGTGCCTGCGACTCATTTCGTCATTGAAAAAAACGTAAGAACCATGAAATAAAAAAACCGGCGAGCAAACACTCACCGGTTGAATGGACATTGGCGTTCTGACCGAAGGTTGGCCAGGACCCGATCGAGTCAAAGCGACAGCTTAG
>JADHOA010000313.1 GCA_016779185.1 Rubripirellula sp. | reverse complement strand
CGAAAGTGTTGTTTGGTTTCAACCACGAGAATGGCCATCGGATGCGCTGCTTTCTTTTTGGCTTGCCGATTTAGGACTGATCGGTTTGGGTTCGGTGATCATTGCGGTTGGAGTCTGGAGGGAGTTTGACTGGGCTTTCACCGCGGTTCGCTGTCTGGCGGCCATCTGCTGGTATCCCGCTCTGTTTTGCCTTGCTTCAAGTTTGAAGACTGACCAAGCGTGGATTGTAACGGCACTGATGGTTTCGATGGCTGGCCTATCGACAGCTATGGCAACCATCCAAGGTAAGACCGGCGACGACCCAAGAGCGTTTCGCGTTGCGAGGATGAGCGGATTGAATCTGCTTCTTGCAACTCTGTTGCAGATTATTGTGTTCTGGGGAACGTTTCTCTGGATTTTACCAATGGGGATCATTGAGCTCGAGCAATACCTTCAGTGGGAACGATTGAATCATGCGTTCCAGACGCCGTTGGCGAGTGTGCTGCTGCTACTGGCATCGTGTCTCGGTTTGTGGAGCGGCTTCACGATGGTGAGTCTTGGTCAGGGAACACCCCTACCAACCGCCGCCGCTCAGCGACTTGTGGTCAAAGGACCGTACCGGTTTGTTCGCAATCCGATGGCTCTGGCCGGTATTCTGCAGGGGATTGCGGTGGGTTGGCTTCTCGGAAGTTCGGCAGTGATCGCCTATGCGTTCGTTGGTATCTTTGCCTGGCACTTCTTGGTGCGTCCACTGGAGGAAAAGGACTTACTGAATCGGTTTGGCGAGGATTACCAGCGATACCGAAACCGTGTGCGGGTATGGATTCCAACAATCCATTCACCTGTGGGAGACGAAAACGAAAGAATGAGCCTAAGGTGATTCGCGAAAGCGAGCCTTGCAATTTTACATTACACGTTGAAACGCTGTTCTCTTTACCGAACAAAGCGTTTAGCTTTTAGCGTGAAGTTTGATTGCCGCAGCCTGCCGCGATCGGTTTCTATGGGTAGCGATCACCGGTACGAAGGAACTGCATGTGCTAAACTAGTGGCAACCTACCTTTTTCCGAGCCGAATAACATGAAGATCAACCATCAACGCCGACGTTTCTTGCGGGGTAGCGGATCACTGATCGCGCTACCAGCGTTCGAATCTCTAGGATTTCGGCGTTTTGCATCCGCAGCAAGTGATCGATCCGACGTACCGCCCAAACGTATGGTATTTCTCGGTTGTGGGTTTGGTGTCACCAAGGAGACATGGTTCCCGGACCGTCAGAAAACCGGTTCCGAATACGAACTAACCATGGGATTATCGCCGCTAAAACGGCACAAATCTGACATCACGATTGTTCAAGGATGCTCGAATCACTACAGCAATGAAGCCCATTGGGGCAGCACCTTTTGGCTGACCGGCGCAAATCGATTTTCGGTTCCCGGTCAAACCATGTCCAACAGTATTTCGGTCGATCAACGTGCTGCACAGCACTTAGGCGGCAACACGCGTTTTTCTTCGATTCAGCTCAACAGCAAGGATGGAAGCTCGTCAGGTCATGGCCCAGGGCTTTCGCTTGCGTGGAATCAGCGTGGCAAGCCGGTGGCCGGATATGATGACCCCGTTCAACTGTTTCACAAGTTGTTTTCGGCCGAAGAGTTACCGCTCGAGGCAAGACAGGCCGCGATAGCAGAGAACCGAAGCGTTCTGGATGCGGTTTTGACCGACGCTGCGAGCGTCGAACGTGGGCTGGGGAAGGCGGATCGCGATAAACTTGATGAGTATTTTCAGGGTATTCGTGATATCGAAAGCAGACTGCAAAAAGATGAATCGTGGCTTGACGTTCCCAAAGCCAAGTCACCCATTGATGAACCCAACCCGGGACTCAAAGGGCGTGATGAAATCGAAGTGATGTACGACTTGATTGTCGCCGCATTAAAAACCGATAGCACTCGCGTTTTAACCTATCGATTGCCCGGTCAGTCTTTGTTGCAGAGTCTGGGGGTGACTCTGAGTGCGCACAATGTTAGTCATTATTCCCCTGGCGAACGTATGGCTGCCTCGCAGGCACGCGATCAAGCCCACAGCGAACTACTGGCTGGGTTGATCGATAAACTCAAATCGACCACCGAGGCCGATGGCTCAAGACTGTTTGATCATGTTTCGTTGGCGTTTGGATCAAATATCAGTTCCATTCATTATCTCGACAACTGCCCAACCTTGCTAAGCGGAGGCGGGGCGAATCTCGATCTTGGGCAACACCTCGTACTACCCAAAGACACTCCGCTTTGTAACGTGTGGCTCACCATGCTGCAAGGAATTGGCATCGCGGCGGAGAGTCATGGTGATAGCACCGGTGTCGTCAAAGCGTTGCAGGCAGGGTGACGCGATCATCGTTACTTCAGCTTCAAGTATCTTACGCGAATGAAATCCGATGCAATTGGTAGTTTCAGTGAACGGCTTACTCTCTTTGGGCGTTTTCCGAAACGCAAATCATGTTGTACCACAGCAGGTCATTGTGCGGTCTCGATCGACAGCAGTCAAAACGAATAATCTTACCCTTGCCGCCTGCACGATCGTTTGTGTTCTCTCGCAAACCATTTTGGCCGCCCAACCCCCAGTGCAACCTCCCAAAAAGCATCGAGAGGTTTTTCAATCGTACTGTCTGCCGTGTCACGATTCCGAAACGAGAGAGGGAAGCGTCGATCTCGACAGCCTGCCGTTTCGAATCGACAATGTGGAACAGGCGGAAGGATGGCAGAAAATCCTTAATGTGGTAAACGCCGGAGAAATGCCGCCCAAGGATGCTGAGCCAATCGCCAACGATGCAAAGGCTGATTTTCTAGACGATCTTTCGCAGACCCTTTTGGCAGCGCGAAAGCGTCTCGCCGATTCCGGCGGAAATATCGTGATGCGCCGATTAAATCGTCGCGAGTTCGGACGTACCCTCGCGAATCTGACCGGTTCTTTGGTCGATACCTCTGCATTACCACCAGATGGCAGTGCTGGAACGTTTGACACCGTCGGTGCGTCGCAGTTTGTCTCCAGTGATCAGTTCGAGCAGTATCTCACAATTGGACGCAAAGCGATTGACGAGGCTTTCGAGCGGCAAAGGGTTGAAGGACTGCCAACTCGTATTTTTCGCTTGGAGCCCGAGGAAACGGTCAATCTACAGAGTCTCGCAAGTTTGCGGCAACTCAAAGAAACGCACGATCGCTTCTTAAGATGGAAAGCGAAGGTGGATACCGCGGCCTCTGCACCCGAAAATCAAGAAATCATGGACGCGATTCTTCGCGAAAATCCTCGACTTGATCTCTCAGCTTGGCCGGAGGCGTCAGCGTTTCTTTTCTATCGCGAGGCCAGTCGTTTGGTCGGCGCTCCTGACCCTAGGGATTTTGGTTTCAAGGATGACAATGACGCGGTTTTCTCGTTTCAAGGCGGTTATTCGCGCAAGTACAACTATATCAAGCACTACTCGGAATTACCTCACAGCGATCGCGGTACCTATCTGAAACTGACTTGGGGCATTCAGCGGATCGATATTTCTCCTAGCCCCAACAACTTGCCACCGGGCACGTACAAAATGCGGATACGCGCGGGAGTCGTCGATGGCTCTGCGACTCACCGGCACTTCATCGAAATCGGGCACCCGCAGCGAGTCAATGGCGTGCCCGCCGGTTTCGCCAGCCTACCTCTTAGTTGTCATCAAGTGACGGGATCGATTCAGAAGCCTAGCGTGATCGAAGTCGAGTTAAACGTTGGTCTAGGCACCCCAAAGGAATTTGCTATCCAGGAACGGCAGCCGACCGATGGCAAGGAATTACGTGACGCCTATAACCGGGATAAGAAAGAAAATGGATACGGTACACCACCTGCCATCTGGATCGATTGGATTGAACTTGAGGGTCCGTTCATTGCGTCGGATGAACCCTCACCGCTACATCAGATCCTAGTAAAGAATGAAACCGTTGGTGGACAAAGCGATCGCCAGCGAGCAACCCAAATTCTCACCGAGTTCGCGAAGATTGCCTTTCGTCATCGTATGCCCAATCGCGAGTTTATCGAGAAATTAGTTTCACTTCATGAAGTCCGTCAAGCCGCGGGGGATTCATTCGACGTTGCCATTCGAACCCCTCTCAGTGTCATCCTTGCGTCGCCGGGATTTCTCTATCTGAATGAGCCGGGGAAAATGGGTGAGCGGCGGAGGCTCGACGATCGCGAGCTTGCGATTCGGCTTGCCTATTTTCTGTGGAGTGAACCGCCGGATCGAGAACTCTATCAACTGGCTCAACAAGGTCAATTGCGTCAACGCGAGGTTCTCGATCAGCAGGTGCGACGGATGATCGTCGATCGCCGCTGCGACGCGTTTGTCTCGGGGTTCGTGCACCAGTGGCTCGACATGCAGCGACTCGATCTATTTCAGTTTGACGCGAGGCAGTATCGTGATTTCGACGAAAATACACGAGCTGCAGCGAGGGAAGAAGTTTATCAGACATTTGCCCATCTGCTTCGTGATCCGATCGACGGGAGACTCGGCAACCTTCTTGACGGCGACTTTGTCTTTATCAACGGTTTGATGGCGAACTATTACGGCATAGAGGGTGTGACGGGCGATCAGTTTCGGAAAGTTCGTTTACCTGCCGACTCCCCGCGTGGCGGGTTGCTAGGCATGGCAGCGATTCATGCGATGGGCAGTGATGGTGTCGTCAGTAGTCCTGTGGAACGGGGAGCGTGGGTCTTGAGATACCTGCTGAACGATCCGCCACCACCCGCGCCACCGAATGTTCCGCAGATCACTCGATTAGAGGGCGAGATTTTGACCAGTCGTGACCGTTTACTTGCCCATCAACATGAACCGCAATGTGCGAGTTGCCATCGCAAAATTGATCCAATTGGCTTCGGTCTCGAAAACTTTAACGCCACGGGAAAATGGCGGACCCAAGACAGCTATCAACAGAAGGATGAAAGGGGCAGGGGCGTCGGAAAGCGTTTGACTTGGGCGATCGATGCTGCCGGTAAATTTCATCAAGGTGAAGCATGGTCAGATTTTTACGAGTTGCGAAAGTTGATTGCGACCAAGGAATCAGATTTCGCTCGAGGATTTACTGAGCATTTGATTTCCTATGCACTTGGACGACCATTCGGCTTTACGGATCAACCGCTCGCTGATGCGATTGTTGACTCCGCAGAGGATTCGCAATACAGCATTTCGGATATCATTAGACAATTGGTGCAAAGCGACGCATTTCAAAGTAAGTGATTCGGCGGCCGATCACTCATTGTGATCAGACACTGCTTCCTTTTTCCAAACGGATCCGTTTGCGTCGTAGTCGGAAATTGAAAAATTGGGAATCGTGCATGAAGAAGCCAACGAAAACTATTCACACGATTCTACTAGGTGTGACATTCACCTTGTTTTATAGGAATGTCAGCGCAGATCAGTCGAGCGGGTTTCAGTCGGAATGGTTTACCTCGGGAACCTTGGTGTATTCCGATCGTTTTGATGGCGACTATGACGCTGAGCGATGGGGGCCACTTCGAAAAGATCGAAAAATCGAAGAAGGCAAATTGATCGTGATGCCT
>JADHOA010000312.1 GCA_016779185.1 Rubripirellula sp. | reverse complement strand
GAGCAATCTTGCGATCCGAGAACCAAACATGGCATCTCTTTGTGTCGAGGGGGGCATCCACTTTTTGGGAAGGGAGTACCTTTAATCCAAAAGGTTTGAACCGCCGAAAATTATGTTCAACTGTGCAGTGTGAAAGTTACCTTCACTGTTAAACTCTTACATCGTGAAAACTCTTAAAAGTCTCACAGTTGCTTCATTCCGCAAGTGATTTGGACAAGAGGGATATTCACCGCGAAGTCTTGGTTTAGGCGACTGGGGGGGGGCCCAAACTCAGGAGACTTTCAGTTGGCTTAGCTAGGTTTCCGGCAGATCTGGGTACGGTTCATTCGGACGAATAGAGGAAAAGCAGAATGGTGAATCGGGCAATCGAATCGCTCTTACATAAGACGTTGAATGAGATAAACTTTTTCAATGTCAGCGTATGTTTAACTGACAAGTTACCCAACCTCCAACCGACCTCAAGACAATGAAAACTCTTGCCACCTTTGCCTTCGTATCGCTTTCCCTGTTCTTGTTGAGCGGGTGTGGCGGATCCAAGGAGAGTACCAATATCGCCGAGCAAGCATCGGTTTCAGATTTGGAAGCTTACGAGGCAGAGATGGCCGCCCAAGAAGCTGAAATGAACCAATCCATGGAAGCGGCCAGCGAGTAGGCTTGTGCGAAGTTCATCGAACCGTTCGCTCTCCATCACGGTTCAACATCGCTTTTTGAAAATTTGATGGGAAACCGTTTCGCCTTCTTTCTGCGGCGAGACGGTTTGGTTGATTAGGCAGCAACTGCGTTGCCTGATCACACTTCAAAGCGTTCAATTGAGGTTGCTCGGGTATCTGAAAATGCAAAGGTATCAAAACGTTTACCTTTGCATCTGGCTAAAAACTTGCGACGTGATACCCAATTGCACAGCGGACTCTCGTCCGAGACCTATGCAGAAACAGCTGGTTCAAAGCCAAGGAGCCCCGTGCGAAAAGGAGTTCAAAGAGCCCCGTGCGAGAAGGAGTCAATAGCGTTGAAAAGGGCGATCTCCCCCAAGATCAACCTTCTCAATCGCTTCTGACTAAAAGAGTGTCTTACCGCCGGTTTATACGCCAATCAATTTGGAACATTCGCGAATTTTTTTTCCTGATCCGCTGGCCAATTTTCTGCGGTTTAAAATGGGCGCTTGCCGAGGTCACTGGGAATCAACCGCCGGCTTAAATAGTAGTTGCACAAAGTGGTACAGATTATTTCGCCAATGCGTTGCGTCGTGCCCGTGTGCATCAACGTTCCACTCGTGAGGCACTCCTTTCTCGTCCAAGTAACGTTGCATCCTTTGGCTAACGCGAATCAAGCCGTCTTGATTACCACACGACAAAAAGAGGAGCCGAAGTTTTTCTTTGGTGTCGCTGGGTTTAGGCAACAATTCTTGTGGACTCTTGGTGTTGGGGGCTGAGGAGAAGCCGCCGATCCACGCAAACTTGGACAAGTTGGTCAGCCCAATGTTCAGGGACTGACCGCCCCCCATTGACAGTCCAGCGACCGCTCGATGTTCACGATCCGCTTGAACTGAATATCGTGACTCAATTGTTGGGATCACATCACCCAGCAGGTCTGCTTGGAATTTTTCAAAAGCTGGAGCAGCGGCAAAAACATTTCCTTCTGCCCTGTCATTTTTTTGAGCTCTCCCATTGGGCATCACCACGATCATGGGGACAATCTTGCTATCGGCAATGAGATTGTCCAACAGAACATCAGGCGTCGCAAAACGCTGCCACTCGGTTTCATCTCCCCCAATGCCGTGCAGCAAATATAGGACTGGATAGCTATTGTCGCTCGAATAACCCGGGGGTGTGTAGACGTTCATCTTGCGTCTGGTTCCAACGGACAGTGAGTCGTACTCAATCATTTCGAGCTTGCCCTTGGGCACAGCTTCGCGTGATTGGACGATCGCATCGGTTGGTTCCGGATAATTCTGTTTGTCTTGGGGGCCGAGTTCAACGGGGCCACCAAAACCTCCTCTCGGGGGTCGATTTTGTTGGCCAACTGCGATGCTACAGGCGAGAACCAAAGCGACAGTGGGAATCAGGACACGACCGTTGGATTTTGGAGTGCAGCCAAACATTTTTCGATCCGTTGAGTTAAGGTCGATCCCATATAGAATCGGATTGCGCAGCGATCTGAAAAATTGAATCGCTCAGTATAAGCATCTGTAAACATATCCGCGTGGGGGTGACCTAGTCTCGATTGTTGTGCGCCAGTGTTGGGAAAGCAAAACGTGTTAGACCGCATTGCCGTGAGGAAGCCACAACTTTTGAATGGTGCTTTACTTGTGATCAACCACCGGACGGGATGATCCATAAGAAATCCATGCTTGGACTCGGACTCGCTATAATTCGCGATGAACACGATGTTGCAACACCGTCCACATGGGTGCAAAAGTACCGATTAGGGTTCAATGATGAAGCAGGTTGCAAATTTACCCGAGAGTCGAAGACCAATGATGCAAATGCATTCGCGCCTCGTGTTGATTACCCTTGTGGTCTGTGTCTCTCAAATCAGCGACCGACTCCTTTTTGCGGAGGAAGCGGGGGAAGCTATGACACGCGAGCAGGAAGTTTATTTCGAAACGCACATTCGGCCGCTGTTGGCAAATCATTGTTTTGAGTGTCATGGATCAGTGACTCAGAAAGGAGGTCTCCGGCTCGATACACGCGCGGGAGCCTTTGGGGGTGGAGACAGCGGTCCGGCAATCTCTCCTGGCGAGATCGACGTCAGTCCGTTGATCGAGGCGGTGCGATATGCGGGACTTGAGATGCCGCCCCGAGGTAAACTTTCCGCGGACTTGATTGAAAGTTTAGAGACTTGGGTTGAGCGTGGTGCGGTTTGGCCAGCTGACAAAGATCAAGCAGTGGGTCCGACACACGGTTCCGACGAAGTCACAGCGGCTGACCGAGAGCATTGGGCGTTCAAGCCTATCAACGCGATACAACCTCCCCAGAGTTCCACGCCATTGCATCCGATTGATGCGTATGTTGAGCAAAAATTGACGGAGCAAGGCCTAGTCGCGAATTCGCGTGCGGCAACCACCGCATTGATTTATCGAGTCTACTTTGGACTGACCGGCCTACCCCCAACCCACCAAGAATTGATTTCGTGGGAAAAGCGTCTGGGCGGAACAGAGGGTTTCGCGTTTGATCCAGTTAAGTATCGAGCCATGATCGATGAATTGCTCGGACGAACTGCCTACGGCGAGCATTGGGCGCGGCACTGGCTCGATGTGGTTCGCTTCGCGCAAAGCAACGGTTACGAACGCGATGGCTACAAACCAAGCAGTTGGCGTTACCGGGACTATGTCATTCAAGCATTTCAGAATGATGTTCCCTACGATCGATTCATTCTGGAACAGCTTGCCGGTGATGAACTTGCCGACAGCGACGAAATCAGCCGAACCGCAACAGGCTTTTATCGACTGGGGGTTTGGGACGACGAGCCAGATGATGCTCGCCAAGCGGAATTTGATGAGTTGGATGATGTGATGGTTACCATCGGCGCATCCTTCATGGGCCTGACGATCGGTTGTGCCCGTTGCCATTCCCATAAGTTCGATCCGATCCCGCAGGCTGATTATTACCGTTTACTAAGTTTTCTTCGAAACGTTCGGCGTTACGAAAGACCACAGGAGAACTTAAACGGATCTACCATGCTTCCACTTGGCACAGAGGAAGAAATCCGTGCAGCCCATGCATCGCTCGTTGAGCGGAGAAAGGAAAGGGAAAATTTAATTAGCAGTGCGGCAACCGACGAAGCACGCAAACGAATCGAATCTCAGCCGCTCGACGAATCGCTTCGCGGAGTTACGTGGACGCTGGGTGTGCGGGAGCGTCAAGGGGATCCCATCGCGACGCACGTTTTGATTCGTGGCGATGCCTCGACGCCGGGCAAAGAGGTCCTGCCAGGTTTTCTCGAAGTGCTGTCGCACACGACACGTGACCACAACGGCTCAGTAAGAGCCGAAGGTAAAGTTTCGTCGAGTGCATCAAATTTAGCGTTGCAGGTTTATCAGTCTGAATCACCGCTTGATGACTTGATGCCGAGTTCGGGACGACGTTTGGCATTGGCTCGTTGGATCGCAGACACCCAGAATCCGCTAACCGCAAGGGTGATGGTGAACCGAGTTTGGCACTATCACTTCGGAAGAGGCATTGTGGAAACAACGGCAGATTTTGGACGGGCCGGTACACCACCAAGTCACCCAGAGTTACTCGATTGGCTCGCGGATGATTTTATGCGAAGTGGCTGGTCGGTTAAACATTTGCACCGAACGATTCTGACGTCTGAAACCTACATGAGGTCATCGAGTATTGATTCGAAGTGGAATGGGGCCAGATTAGCGGTGGAAGTTGATCCGGGAAACCGGCTGCTATGGCGTTCGGCACTCCGACGACTTGATGCCGAGGCGATACGGGATCGAATGCTTTTCGCAAGCGGAGAGCTAAATCAAAAATTGGGTGGCCCTGAGATGTACCCACAACTCAGCGGTGAAGTCTTGGCGGGCCAGTCAAGGCCCGGGTTAGATTGGCAAGTTTCAAAAGCGGATCAGCGCGCAAGACGCAGTGTCTACGCAGTGGTGAAGCGGGGTGTTCGGGATCCGCTATTGCAGGCGTTTGATTATTCGAACGTTTCTTCTCCGCTGACCGAGCGGCCGACGACCACCGTCGCACCTCAAGCGTTGATGCTGCTTCATAGTCGCTTCACCGAGGATCGTGCAAGCCATTTAGCCGAGCGTGTGACTCGTGAATTTTTTGACAAGGAAACGCAGATCCATGAGATCTATCGTTCGATCCTAGGTCGAAATCCAACGAAGAAAGAGGTTTCGATTTCGGCCGATGCACTTCACCAGTTTACACGCGACTATCAATCACAGACGGGGATCATTCGCTTTCGACCGGATGTGCCAGTCTCGCTTTATGGTGACTATCGCCGAACGCTCCCCGCTGAACAATTTCTAATTGGTCCAGAGACCGGTTGGAATTATTACCAAGGGCGTGGGGGTGGTGCTTACGAGGGAATTGAAGTGGTCGATGAGCGATTGGGGCCGTTTGCACTCTGGCAGGGCCAAGGAATCAGGGATGGTCAAATAACGGGCATGATTCGCTTTGAGCCTTCGGTCGAGTCGCTGACGCTGCTGGGGCGAGCGGTAACAGACGGTGATTCATGGCGAGGTTCTGCGATCACATTGAATCGTAAGATAGGGGAGATCGAAGCAAGAGATCGTGTTAGCAACGATCATGAAAAAATCGTGTCGGCCAAAGCTGACATTCCAGCCGGTATCTGGATCCCGTTTCGATGGGAATTGAATGGTGAAAAAAGTAGTGCATGGTTCGCTGAACTATCCAATGAAGAACCTACCATCGAACAGATCCTCTCATCGCAGAATTTTACACGAGGCCAAATCGGGATCGCGGTCTGGGGAGGGCAAGTGGAGTTCAAGGATCTGTGCTGGAAGGCTAATCCGGCACCTGCGTCGGTGCAAACTCAATTTGGGTCTGACGGCGCAGAACCCATTGATATTGCA
>JADHOA010000311.1 GCA_016779185.1 Rubripirellula sp. | reverse complement strand
AGACGCCATGATGGTTGAGTGCCCAGCCACCAGAATCCCTAGCAGGACTCGGTGCTCGATATTGATTGAACCTCGAAAAATCCATTCGCCACAAATCACCATCTCTTGGCGGAATGGCACGAGCATCTCCATGCAGTGGAACCTTCATCCCACTCCATGGAATCGCAAGCTCAACCGTCCAACCAGCGTCCCGATCGCTCTCATCATTCAAGGTGCCATTGATGTGCACCGCAGATTTTAGACCAGGAAAATCCCACGCCAGAAAAGCGATCCGTTTACCGCGAGGATGCTTCGTGTATCCCACTCCATTAAATGGCTGATGCCTTACACCCTCGTCATCCATGTTGACCTCGGGAAATTGATTAAAGCCGAGTTCCTTGTAGGAGTTCTCCCAAATGAATAATCCCTCGTAGATGGTTCCATGAGCGTTAATTTCAAACTCATAGTACGCGTGATCGAACGCGATAAAGAGCTCAACATCATTCTCTTGCCAGATCGGTGCATCGCGTTTGACAAACTTTGCCCTCACATTCGGTTCTTCGACCTCATAACCGATGTAGAGGCACTGGTCGTCCCAAAGTAACTTGACGCTGGTTGGGTACATTGCGGGTTTGCCAGAAACGAGATCGACAAAATCATTCGATCGTGTGGCAGCGGCCCAACTTGGTTCACTGAGTTTCCCATCGAGAACCATTCGCTCGTCGACCCGTCTCGCGGTGTAAGTTGCAAGCGAATCATCCGGCACGGGCGGAAAACCGACATTCACGGGATGCCGAATCTCGGCCAGAGACGGTTCATCGCCGTGAGTGAAATCTCCCCAATAAAGCAGCAACAACAGTACAGAACACCTCAAAAATCTCTGACTCATTTTTTTACTGATCTTTCTGCGAATCAGGTGATGTGATTTCAAATTCGACGCTAAACATTCCTTTGCGGTCACCACGCTCAGCAAGTGTTTTCGCAAGTGTTGCAATTGTTCGTCGCGCTTGGACTGCATCAAGCGTTTCATTCGCCCACATGACCTGAATTGGTTTGTCCAAGTTGATCATGTCATCATTTAAGCGAACCGTTAGCCGTTTGACCTCCGATTGTTCGATTGTAACCGTCTGATTTTTTAAGGTGGAAACAACGAGTGGACGTCCGTCGACGTCATCTTTGTTGACGGCAAGCCAGTAGAAGCGTTCGTGTTGCACATCATCCTGTTTCCAGACAATACGATCGGGATAGGGTGTCCTACGGAACTTGGACATCCATGGTAATGCTGACGCATCTTTCCGATCCATCCAGTGTCCGTTGTCGGGATAAATCGCGACCCAGTGTTGGTAGCCTTTGGGATCAGCGATCTCTAAGTCATCGAGTTTCACTTGCCACTCGGCTGCGATTAGATTTCGCTTATAAGCCGAGTCTTTACCACCCATGTGAATGGTGAACGGCAAATTCCTTAACCCCAGGGGAGAGGTTTCGTTAGGATGCCCTGCCATCATCGCTGCAGCAGCAAACCGATCGGCCATTCGAGGTGCTAATTGATAAACACCGTCACCGCCAGCCGAATACCCCATCAAGTAAACCTTATCCGGATTGACTCCCTCGAACACAATCATGTTCTCGATCAATCGCTGAAACATCCCATCAATATGCCCCTGATGCCATAGGTTCCATGTGTTGGTCGGAGCTCGAGGAACTAGATACACACCCTCAGCAAGTGTGTAGAGTCGTTTCTGGTTCTCCCATTGACCGTCATTTACCTGCGGAGGAGCACCGCCGCCGCCATGCATCGAAATGAAAAGGCTACGACCATCCTTGGGCTTTTCGCCAAACACGCGATAATAAAAAGGCATCTCGAGCTCGCCCATGGTGATCCGGCGGTCATCCATCTCCTGCTTTCGTTCACTTAAACATGACGCGACATGGGATTCCCAAAGCATATCGGCTGCCTCACCCGCTTGGGTTGCCGTTAGCGCGGCATGACTGAACGGCTGTTTAACGAGATCTCCAAGCAGGGATGGAGCCATTGCCAAGAAATCCCGCAGTGCAATTACAGGTGATTCCGAATTGCCGCCAGCTGACGCGACCTGAATCTCTTCCTCGCCGTTGGCTGCCTCCCGAGACTCCTGCTTACCTACATGAAGAGGTTCAACTAGCGATTGCGAATCGGTGACAACGAATACCGTAAGCTGATCAACATCGCCAACGACTAAGTCCTTGTTAACCAAGGAACGGCCTTCGCTGAGCCGAACCGAGAAATGCTGCCCAGAGGGCAACCACGCAGAACAATGATCGTTTCTATCAAACCGGTCATCTTTCGACTTCCCTTGGAAAACGACTTCGTTTGCTTCGTTTATCACTTCGAGCGGAACAGCAACTCGTGCTCCATTCTCGCCAACGATTTTGAACTGCACCTCAACACAACCTTCGGGTCGCTGAGGCCGATCCTTCGTGTATCGCTCGGTCACATTCACCGCAGAAACCGATTGGTTACGAGGGTCCCAAACCATCGGAAAGGATGCCGGCGTCCTTTGATAACTCACTGCGAAGATCGCATGCAGAGGATGATCAACCAATGCCGTTGCAGCACGCCCTTTGAACCATCCTTTATCGAGCTCTTGACCGGTTGGCTCGCAGGCCCCAGTAAAATGCCAACCATCGTCCCAGACTTCGACCCACGAATGATTTCCACTCTTGTTCACCCAAAGAGGTGTTCCCACAAACCTCGCTGGTACTCCCACTGATCTGCATGCATCAATCAGCAGAATAGACAGCCCGGTGCAAGAAGCGAGGCCGGTCCGAATGGACTCATCAGGCCCCTGATCCGCGCGATTGCGTCCCGTTGAATACTTGACGTTAAGTTGTTTGAAGAGCTGCTGGTTCAAGCGGACCGCTGCTTCTGCTGGCGATGTCGCCCCCGCAATGATCGGCTTGCATCGTTTATAAAAATCCTGACGCCACGTATCACGACTCTCATTCACGTTTGCGTAAGGCAAAATATTATTGAAAAACAAAGGTTCCGAAATTTGATCGCGCCAAGGTGCTTCTTCCCAAGCCTGATACGCCAGCTTCAGATTTTGCAACAAAAATTCAGCCGACAGCGTCTTGAGATCGTTCTCTGGCATGTTGGCGATTAAGAACTCCATTCCCGCAAGCTGATCCACTGGCGAATTAAGGAGAGCCGTTTCAAGCTGACTGCGATTGTCACCTGCTAGCTGCAGCGCAGCTTCGAGAACGGATTTCTCGACCTGTACCTCGGTATCCGCAGCATCAACTGCGTGACAAGAGCACAGACCGCCCAAAATAGCCATCGCGGCCAACGAAGAACGCACAAAAAACGCCATGTTTAACACGTCTCACTCGTTTCTAAATCCGCGAAAACTAAATAAATAACGTCAAACCCCGTGCGATTGACTCACCCCTGCAAAATAACCGATCTACTCGGTAGCGTACCATAGACAGAATCGGCACACTTGCCGTGTTGCTCATTCTTTACAGTAGCTGCCCCATCATCCCGTGGTGAAGAAGCATCCTCTAATCTGTCAACATGACAGCTGCATTTTATCGAAACTCAGCGAGACCTCCAGCGATGCACCGCCCTCAAATTCATCACAAAATCGCCACACTTTGGTTCACATGGACCTTGACCCTTGCCATGCCAAGTCAGTACGCCATGTGCCAATTGTCGGACGAAGGTGCCGTGGCTTCTGAAAAGTCCACCGAAATCAACAACTCGATACCTCACAAGCGGCAGCCGATTATGGTGACCGAACTTGCCCGTGAAATTCATCGATCGGCACCCGTCTTTGATGGACACAATGATCTTCCTTGGGCACTGCGAAAAAGCAACGGCAATGTCACAACGATTGACTTAAGAGATCAGCAGAGTGATTTCCACACTGACATCCCTCGACTGCGTCGCGGCGGGGTAGGCGCACAATTCTGGTCCGTCTACGTGCCTGCTTCAACCTCGTCAGATAACATCTCGCTCTCCACAACGCTGGAGCAGATCGCGGTCGTCAGGGAACTTACCAAGCAATACAGCGACACCTTTGAACTTGCTATTTCTTCGAGGGATGTGGAAAGAATTCGCAACCAGGGAAAGATCGCCTCTTTGATCGGTGTCGAGGGTGGGCACTCCATTGAAAATTCGCTCAACGTGCTGCGTCAGCTTCACCGAGAAGGTGCGAGATATATGACGCTTACCCATTCCATGTCACTGGACTGGGCCGACTCTTGCAGCGACGCTCCCATCTCGGGCGGACTCTCTGCGTTTGGCATTGAAGTCGTTCAAGAGATGAATCGACTCGGCATGATTGTCGACCTGTCGCACGTCTCGGCTGATTGCATGCGAGCGGTGCTGAAGGTTGCTCGAGCGCCGGTCATGTTCTCGCATTCGTCAGCGCAGGCAGTTGCCAATCACCCACGCAATGTACCCGATGATGTTCTCGTTTTGACCAAAACAAACGGCGGTGTCGTCATGGTCAATTTCTTCCCCGACTACGTTCACCCAACCGATGCCAATCGATCCTTGCGAAGGAGTCAGTATCGCGACGAACTCACCCAACAATACCCAAACGATTCAGAGCATGTCGACGCATCTCTGAGTCAGTGGGAGCGTAAGAACCCGCGATCCAATCTTTGCACGGTACACCATCTGCTTGACCATATCGATCACATCGCTAAAGTCGCGGGAATCGACCACATCGGACTCGGATCAGATTATGACGGAGTGCCAGCACTTCCGAATCAACTCGAGGATGTGTCAACCTACCCAGTGATTACCCAAGGTTTACTTGACCGTGGTTACCAAGAAGATGATATTCGCAAAATCCTCGGGGGAAACATCCTACGAGTCCTAGAGCAGGTGGAAGAGGTTGCAGTAGACAGGTCCTAATGGATGCATCCAAACTTTATCTGAATAAGGATTTCATTAATGATCCAAATCGCGAAGAGCGAGCCTAGTGGCCAAAAGCACGCCTCATGACTTCGACGAAACACACCCATGATGCAGGGGCGCCCAACTCTAAGGATGATTGAGCGATTCAACGGCCTCGTCACCAAATGATTCAGGCAGACTCCTGATCCAAGCTTCAACAAGCCTTACCGCAGCATGATCGATCACGTTCGACGCAAGCGGCGGCATCTGACCTTTGCCACGACGCTTCAATCTTTCAAGCAGCACCGAGTTCTGCGGATCCCCCGGCGTGATCAACCGAGCTTCGGCAAGACCAAACTTGTCATGCATTGGGATCACCCCAACCAGTCCCGTTTTTTCAAGAGACCGGCTGGCAGCAAGAATGATCTTGGAATTACCGCCTCCTTCTTTTACATGACAATTCGCGCAATTCGAATGCAGGTAGGATCGAACGCGATTCTCGAGGGATTCGCTATCCGACGCAGGATCTGCTAGACGAGGTAAATCATTCAAAGACTTCGGAAACTGAAAAGCCAAAGCCACATGCTCGTTGTCGCCTTCCGTATTCGCACTCGCTCGAAATAATCCCATGGTTCGGAACCACTCAAGTTGCTCAATTGCCTCGCTCCCTCGCATGATCTGCTTATTCGTTT
>JADHOA010000310.1 GCA_016779185.1 Rubripirellula sp. | reverse complement strand
CAAAGCGGTTAATCCAAAGCATGTTGGGACAAAGTGTGGAGCGTCGATTGCGATCGAGTTGGATTCGGGGGAATCGCGAATCATCAAGCTAAGACTCACGCGAGCCAACGCTGTCTTTATCACGGAAAAGTGCTGCGGCGTCCCCGAGCAGTTTGCCACCAAGGCATTTGATGAAGGGTTCGATGAAGCCTTTGATCGGAGGATACGCGAAGCCGACGATTTCTACGCGAAACGCATTCCAGATCATCTCAGTGCCGAGCGTCAAAGTATCATGCGGCAGGCATTCGCCGGTCTTCTTTGGACGAAGCAGTTCTACTACTACTCGATTGCCAACTGGCTTGACGGTGATCCCAATGGGGTTGAGGGACATCCGTCACGCAAAGAAGGTCGAAACAGTGAGTGGCGTCACCTTTTTAATCGCGACATCATTTCGATGCCCGATAAGTGGGAGTACCCTTGGTACGCCGCTTGGGATTTAGCATTTCACATGGTGCCCATGGCAAGCGTGGATACCGAGTTTGCGAAGGATCAAATGATTCTCTTTCTTCGCGAATGGTACATGCACCCCAGCGGGCAAATCCCGGCTTACGAATGGCACTTGAGCGATGTGAACCCGCCGGTGCATGCCTGGGGTGTTTGGCAAGTTTACAAAGCCTCTGGACCTCCGAGGCAACGTGACAAAGTGTTTCTCGCGAGGGCTTTTCAGAAACTGCTGCTTAACTTCACTTGGTGGGTAAATCGAAAAGATCCGCGAGGGAAGAATATCTTTGCGGGTGGTTTCTTGGGCTTGGATAATATCGGCGTCTTTGACCGCAGTAAGCCACTGCCGGAAGGTCACCTTGAGCAGGCCGATGGCACCGCATGGATGGCTTTCTACTGCGGTTGCATGCTTCGAATTGCGCTCGAACTTGCCGAGGATAATGTCGCCTACGGTGATATGGCCAGCAAATTCTTTGAGCACTACGTTGCGATCGCCGAAGCGATGAACACGATGGATGGGACCGGTCTGTGGGACGAGAAAGATGGTTTTTATTACGACCATCTTTACCTAGATGGTAAATCAATCCCTCTGCGAGTTCGGTCGCTGGTGGGGCTATTACCACTGACCACCGGCGTCATTCTGGATGACGCCATCATTGATCAACTGCACGGCTTTCGTCGTCGAACCGATTGGTTCCTGAAGTACCGCGGTAGTAAGTTGCTCGATCATATGACTTACCTCGAGCAAGAGAAGCATCCTGATCGTAATACTTCAAGAAAGTTTCTTGCGATTCCCTCGGAAGATCGATTTCGTCGTATTCTGGAAGTCATGTTGGACGAAAAAGAATTCCTTTCGCCGTTCGGAATCCGAAGTCTATCAGCGGCTCATCGAGAAAAACCGTTTGTGTTTAAGTTTGGTGGCCAAAAGCATCAGGTGAATTACGCGCCAGGCGAAAGCGATAGCGAGATGTTCGGCGGTAATAGTAATTGGCGCGGACCCATTTGGTTCCCCATGAACTTCCTACTCATTCAATCACTGAAAAGGTATTACGATTTCTACGGGGATGACTTCAAGATTGAGTGCCCAACGGGTAGTGGAAACGAGATGACGCTCAAGCAGGTTGCCAATGAATTAGAACGCCGTTTGGTTACCCTCTTTGAAAATAACTCAGATGGTCGACGCCCCGCAAACGGTGACGACTCGATGTTCACTGATCAGCCGGATTGGCAAGAACATATTTTGTTCTACGAATATTTTCATGCAGACACTGGGCGAGGCCTCGGAGCAAGTCACCAAACCGGATGGACCGCACTAGTCGCATCGATATTGGAAACGGAACGCGACTAAGCGTTTCGTTGATTCTTATTACCGCAGCAATCGAGGAATTGGTGTAAACTACCGCTCACCATTGGGACGTTGTGCCGGGTGGCTTTAGTCGAGTGGTTGCGGATCTACTGCCCGATCGTAGCCTGGTAAATCTCGTTCAAGAATGGTAGAGGCAAATCGGTTCAGCTTGCATCGAAGCTCGCGTGGATTCGACTTCGCTTTATCATTCTAACCGGTTTTCTTGCTCATTCTCTCACTTGAAGATTCCGCCATGCGAACCGAAGTCATTGCATCAGCAACCCTTACTCTGTTGTCCCTGATTGGTATCGCAACCAAGATCAATGCGGCGCAACCCGAGACGCTTGGTCGGATTGAACACCTCGACACAAGATTCGATCAATTGGTGAAGCGAGATACCAAGATCGAGGTGCTGGCCAAAGGTTTTACTTGGTCGGAAGGACCGGTTTGGGTGGGAAGTGCAGACGAGGGGCATTTGCTTTTTTCTGACATCCCTCGAAACACGATCTTTCAATGGTCTCCGGCTCTCGGAATTCAGACATTCATGAATCCTAGTGGATACACCGGGGTGGAGTATTACGGATTGGAACCAGGTTCCAATGGACTTGCGCTCGATCGCAGTGGTCGACTGACTTTATGCGAACACGGTGATCGGCGAGTCTCGGTGCTGACCGTAGATGGAGGAAAAAGAACCTTGGTGGATCACTATCAAGGCAAGCGGCTCAACAGCCCAAACGATTTAGTTTTCGATCGACAGGGGAATCTCTTTTTTACCGACCCACCTTATGGTCTCCCAAACCGAGAGCGTGACGAACGCCGCGAACTTGATTTTTGCGGTGTCTATCGTCTTGATCCGCAAGGTGAACTCACCTTGCTCAGCACGCAACTGGATCGACCCAACGGGATTGGATTCTCACCGGACGAGAAAACGCTCTACGTCGCACAAAGTGATCCGTCGAATCCAATTTGGATGTCGTTTCCCGTGCGCGAGGACAAAACGTTAGGGACTGGGACTGTGTTGTATGATGCCAAGAAATTCATGTCAGAATATCCGGGTCTACCAGATGGTCTTGCGGTTCACTCAAGTGGTGTCATTTTCGGGAGTGGGCCTGGCGGAATTTATGTCATCACTTCTGGTGGCGAATTGATCGGACGCATTATCACCGGCGGGCGAACCAGCAACTGTGCCTTTGGCCCGGGTGAAAACGATTTGTATATCACTGCAGACTCGAATCTTTGCAGAGTCTCTTTGAAAAAATAAATTGAATTTGCGACAAACTTGTCTCTTGGTAAAGTCTTGCGGTTGCGAATCCTTGTCTACCAAGATCGTGTTTTGATCGAGAACTCATTTCTTTTGCACGTCACGGATGTGATGACCACAAGTTGTGCGTGATGACCGCAATCAGGTGTGCCAAGCAAAGGGACAATGCTTGCCTAGATCGTTTTGCGACATCAATTCGTTTGGCTGTTGATGCCTGATTTCGTAAGATTAATAAGTCTCAGCAGAGTCACGCCCTTGGAACACATATCCTCCCCACTGACGACGACGCACCATGAACGACTTTAAAAATATTCTTGTCGCCACGGATACTCGACTCGAAGATCACCCCATTGTGCGGGAATCGGCGGAAATCGCTCGCAAGAACCAGGGCAAGTTGACCATAGTGGATGTTGCTCCTGAGTTTCCGCTGTTGGTCCGTCTCACGATGCCCGATTACCAGCACGTGCATGACTTGCTGGTCAAGGAGAAGTCCGATGCTCTAGAGGGCATTGCGGAACCCTTGAGGAAGTCAGGCCTTGAAGTGTCCACCAAGGTCTTGGAGGGGAAAACTTCGGTTGAAATTATTCGCGAAGTGAATCGAAATGGACATGACTTGGTGATGCGTGTCGCAAAAGGCACGAACAGTCGCAGCAATTCTTTTTTTGGAAATACGGGGGCCCGATTACTTCGGCAATGTCCCTGTTCCGTTTGGTTGGTTTGGAAAAATACCACTCCTGTTTTTAAGCATGTTCTAGCGTGTGTTGACACCTCTTCAGAGGATGACATAGACACCGAGCTTAATCAGCGAGTCTTTGATCTTTCGGCATCCATCCGTGATTACCACGAAGGAAAGTTTTCGGTGATCCACACTTGGTCTATCTGGAATGAGCAGATGCTCAAGGTGAGATTGGGAGAAGAGCAATTTGAGGACCTAGAGGAAAAAACGTTCGGTGTTGTGAGTGAACGACTGGAGAGATTCCTGAAATCGCAAGGTGCTCATTCTGCTTCCTCGCATGTCGTCAAAGGCGAACCTCATGTTGCGATCTCAGCGTTTTCGGAGACGAACGAAGTGGATCTTGTTGTCATGGGAACCGTCGCTAGATCTGGCGTTGCCGGAATCGTGACGGGTAATTCTGCTGAACAGATTCTGGGCAATATCCGCTGCTCCGTTTTGGCGATCAAGCCAAGCAACTTTAAGAGTCCAATTCAGGCGAGCTAAATTCAGCTACGACACAATCGAGTGTCGACACAACCTCGCATCGACCTCATCCTGCTTCGAACCAATTCCGCGCGATCTGGTTCCGCTTCGATCTGGTTCCGCGTTGATCTGGTTCCGCGTTGATCTGGTTCCGCGTTGATCTGGTTCAGGTGCGGTGAGGCATCGCATTGCTATTCGATCTGACTATGCCGATTCAGAACAAAGCAATGCTTGCTGCTAAATGATGTTTCACCGTTACCGCAGGTTGGGTCGCACGGCATTGAAACTGGATGCCTGTGGGTGGTTCGTGACAAGCGAGACAGTGTGGCGTTAAGCGGCTCGTTTGACGGATCCTCGATCCGACTTATCACCATCCATCGTTTGATTTTCATCCCGCTTGATAGCTGTAGACCTTTTCGGCAGTTTGAATATCGTTATTTCTTCATCATCCAAAACCAGATTCTTGGCAGTAACCGTTTTGGCAGTGGTAAAGGAATCGTTGAATCCCAAAAGCATCCCCAAGCGACTTTTTCGTATCCATACCTCGTACGTTAGAAGGGATAGCGAAACAGATGCCACCCAACCAAACAGAACCTTGAGGACGGGTGACGTTGCGGGCAGCATCCATTTGAAGTCGATTTGCATCAGTCCCAAGATTGGATGATGCACGAGATAAATCCAAAATGAAGCCGCTGCGAGATATTTCCATGGGCGACGGATAGGCTGACGAAAACGGGCTGCAAAACCGATCAGCGAAACGGTGATGAAGCTGGCTGCGGCGGTTGTGGTGATTGCTAATGTTAGATTCGCGAACGCTTGATCGCCACCGCTCAGGTGCCAATTCCCCAGCAGCATTGCCGGGATCGTGAATGCTAACGCGTAACCGGCATTGCGAATGGCGAACCGAGCCAATGTTCTCATCTCTTGATCGAACGTGGCAACGCAAACCCCTGCTGCAAAGAAGGCACCGCTGTAAATCCACTTGCTGAAAACCGGATAAAAGCGATGCTGGAACCCCCAAACCACTTCAGGATGAAACAACAAGGTGAGACCGGCGACGGCGAACAGGACGCTGGGAAAAAATAGGCGGTTGCCAACTGGGGCAAAATGAAACAAGCGACTAACAAAAGGTTGACGCTGATAAATTGCGTAGGCCAAACCCAAAACTAGCATGTAGAGGAATAAGTACTCCAGGAACCAAAGATGACTCAGGCCCCACAGGTCTTGGTCAACGCCATCAGCGAACTTCAGGCTTTTCATTTTGCGCAGCGGCATCTTGCCGTCT
>JADHOA010000309.1 GCA_016779185.1 Rubripirellula sp. | reverse complement strand
CCTAAGTCGCGTTACCAAGGGTTACAGGGCGTCGAAGCGAATCGTCGGTTATGCATACCGTTTCGCACTTCGCATCCTTTCACTCTCCAAACTTCTAATGGGTGCAGAATCAACTCCGCTGGGGTGATTCCGTTATGTCAAATCGTCTGCATCTCGCCAGATCCTCTTCCCTTTTCGCTATTCGGACATCCGTCCCCTGGTGGATGATCGCTGTCCCGTTTCGTTCGGCTGTGTGGTTCGCTATCCAGCCGAAGATGCGAATCGCTTTCACATGTTCTCGATGCTCGATCGTGAAGCTGGCGGGCGTGAGAGTGATCCTAGAGGAGTTTCAACTTGAACGGAGGCAGTGGAGGAGGGGCGGTGAGGTAAGAAAACATTGGGTAAAGTTGGAGGACGCAGCAACGAGGTTGCGATCACCTTGTGCTCTTCGCTAATCTTTGACGATTGGAAATGCTTTCTGCAGGTCGTTCAAAGAAGGGATGTGAGTGATGTCTGAGCAGCCTATGTCTGAGCAGCCTATGTCTGAGCAGCCCCTCACTCGTCAACCATCGGATTCACTGCTTCGGCATCTAATCGAGGATCCAGTTGATCACTCTGCTGCGGAGGAGACGGGCGAGAAATTAGGTGAGCAAAACCTCAACGCCGAATCCGATACAAGCAATTTGGCCAACCAAGCCGTTACTATGCCTGAATTTAAAGAGAGTCCTGATCTAGAAGAGAGTCCTGATCTAGAAAGCATCGCTCGTGCGGATGCAACGGGTCAATTGCGGGGAATCGATCTTTCGGCATCAGCCAAGTTGGCCGAGTTGAGTCCATCTGAAGTCGACGCTCTCGCCGACTTGTTCCGCCTATTTGTTCAAAGCGGAGCGGAGAAGATGTCTGAAGCTTTGCAGGCATCTGTTTCAATGAATCTTGGCAGTCTCCAGGTTTGTGGTAGCCAAGATTTTTCTGGTAGCGGTGCAGAGACTTACATGCACTATCGGCTGGACTCGACTTGCTTACCGGAAGGTTGCGTGGTGATCGTTGATTCGCCAATCGGCGCGTCAATCATCGATCGGATGCTTGGTGGAGATGGAGAATCAGCGCCTGTGATTGGTCGCGAGCTTACTGCGATGGAGTCACGGCTTTTGCTGCGTTTCGTGACCGAGTTTGGTGTGGAGATTCAAAAACTGATCGATCCCGATTTGGTCGCTGTTCCACTGACAACAGCAATCCCCCGAGGGGATTCCTTTTTTTCGAAAATGACCCTGCCCAGTTCGGTCGTTGTGATTCCTTTTGAATTGGCTCTGGGAACGCAGCGAGGTGGCGTTCAGATTGTTTTGCCAACTGCCTCGGTGAAATCAATCCTTCAAACAAACTCGAGATTCAATTCTGATTATGGCCAATTAGTGAATGTGGCATCGGATTCTGAAATTGGTCAAACCAAACTTAGCATCGCCGTTACGGTGACGACATCAAAAGTCCGAACCGCCGATCTGCTAACACTCAGCGTTGGAGATATCATCACCACTGAAAAAGATGCGAGTGAAGACTTTGAACTGTTTGTTCAAGGAGTTCCCAAGTTCTCGGTAAAACCCGGATCTTATCAAGGGAAGAAAGCCGTTCAGATCGTTGGGACGATTGAAAAGCCAAGCAGTCCTGCAAAGTGAATCAAGCAGACCTGCAAAATGAATGTTGCGTTGTGTGCCAATCGTTGAAGCGTGCACGACCGCAATTGATCAAAAGAAAAAAGCCACCCGAGCTTGCAGGTGGCTTTCTTTGTTTTGTTCCAAATTTACATTGGAAATATTGTCTTCGTGAAAATGACTTGCGTTTCTGCGATCGCTGAATGACCTGCCAGAGAACTTAGATCATTTCCTTGAGGCCTTTGAGCGGACGGATCGAAAGCTTTTTGCTGGCGGGCTTTGGCTTCAACCAGATTTCGCTACCGTCAGCTGGGTTACGACCTTTACGCTTTGGCTTTGCAGGAACGTCCTTCAGGACAATTTTGCAGAGGCCTGGAATTGCGAATTGGCCAGGACCGCCTTTGGTGAGGGAGGTTTCGATTTCGCTGGTCAGTGCATCAAAAACAGCAGCGACGTCCTTCTTGGACAATTCGGTTGCTTCTGCGATGTTGGCCAAAATCTGTGTTTTGGTCGGCGCCTTAGGAGCAGCTTTTGCCATGGGTGAGAACCTTTTAAGTGGTGGTTTGGGTCGATTCGGAATTTGAAAGAGTGAATCCGAACTCCGTGACCGAAAGTGTTATGTCCCTTACCCAATCGTTGCAACCCGGCTTTGGGTAAAAAAAACCACGTTTTGGCCTGTTTTTACGGTAAAAAGCCCGTTTTCTGCTGTTCTGTCACTCCAGAACACCGCTAAAGGTGCAATTTTAACCAGTTTTTCGCAGTATTCGCTCTCGCTTTCAGCATTCGAATACTCGCGTTTTCTACGCAGGTTTTGCCACGGATTGGTTCCTTGTGATGCCTCGATGCTGAGCTGGATTCAAGGGCCCAGGCCAATCAGTTTTCAGCACCTTGGCTCAAGATTTGATCGACCGCCGCAGCGGTTGCCTGTTGATCAGCTTGCTGTTCTTTGGCGAGCTGATCGATTAAAGAGCTTGAGTCCCGTTCCCCTGCCAGTTGCGTTTGATCGATTGCGATCGACGGAGCACTCGGGACGCTCCGAAAGCTATTGAACGGACGTGGTGCCGTTTCGTTGGGCATCTGGTTTGATTCCCAAATTTCGGCTTCTCCGGTTGCAAGCACCATGACACTCGAATCACCAGACATCGCGGAGCGGTTGGGGACAAAGAGATCGACCACGGTGCTGGCTTGACTTGCAACGGGGCGAATCGAATCGTTGGTTGCAGCTAACGCAAGATCAGAAGTCGATGGTGTTTCAAGGTTCGAAATCCATTCACCCTCTGCCGCACCAGACAATGGAAGTGTTGTCGTTTCGCGGTCAATTGCCTCACCCTCGCCTTGGCCATTGGAATTGAGTACCGGGCTAAAGGTGAGTTGATCGGTGGCAATTCGGTAGAGCAACATCCCATCTCGTTCGCCGCGTTTTTCCGCCAGCGAACGATTCGAGGTGTCTACGGTTGCTTGAACAACATCGACAACCGTTTCGTCGTCGTCATTGGTGGACGTCTCGGTTTTCTGAATCGTCAATAGCGATCCGGTGCCATCGAGATTGATTTGTGGCGAATTGAAATTCGCTACTGAAGATTCTGCCACCATTCGGCTTGCTTCACCGGGAGCGATGGCGACGAGGATGGAATTCTTGGGAGTTGATCGTAACCAGTCGCGGATCGAAATGAATTCTGGACGCAAGCGTCCGATCGCCGATTCGACAACCGCATCTCCATCATCCGAATCACTCGTGATATTGATTTCGCGAGGGGTTTCAGCATTCTGCAAGAACGGGATTGCGGGAATGCGAATGGTGTAATCTCCCGGCATCAAATCATTGAACTCGGCGTTCTCGGTGCCGTAGTCAATTTCTTGTTCGACAGCGTTGCCTGAGGCGTCTGTTCCAGTGATGGTGATGCCCGTTATCGTTAGGTCGCTGGCTGGTTTTGGGAGCACGAGTTGTATGGTTCTTGGTTCATAGTCGGTGACCTCAATGGTGATCGTTCCTGTGGAACTAAGGTCAGAACCATCTGACACGATGTAGGTGATCGTGTCCGTTCCGATAAATCCTGTCGGCGGCGTGTACCGAATTGTCTGGGTCCCCGATTCAACTTCGACCGTTCCGCCCTCGCTGGAGGGTGATTCCACGGTAATGGTAAGCGTCTCGCCGGCATCGGGATTCTCGGGAAGATCGTTAAGCGTGAAAACGCTTTGATTGCTTCCACCGCGATTTCGATTGAGACCTAGATCCACGACCGGTGGGGCATCATTTACCGACTCAACTTCGAATTGAACCGTACCCACGGATGAACCACCACCAGAGTCTCGCAGGATATAGGTGAAGGTTTCCGTTCCGTTAAAATTTGGGGCCGGTTGATAGAAGAAATTCAGCCCATCCGATGAGATTCGAACGCTACCACCCGAGTCGGGGACGGAGATCGAATCAATGTAAAAGTTTTGTCCGTCGATATCTTGCGTGTCATTCGCGAGAAGATCGTATGCAGCTTCTGCATCGTCCTCGGTGATCGAAAAAGTGTCATCCTCGGCCGTCGGTGGGTTGTCTGGATTCTGTACCGTGACGCTTACACTGACTTCTCTCTGTGCAGTGCCGTCACTCAGAGTGTAAGCAAAACTATCAACTCCCGAGAATCCGGTTGCCGGTTGGTAAAAGACGCCTGCTCCATCGGGTGCGACGGAGATGGTTGCACCCTCGGCGGTTGTTCCACTCGGTGTGAGGCCTGTGACTTTGAGCGTCTCACCGGTATCGGGTTCCGAAGAATCGTTGGCTAAAACATTTAAAAAGTTGTTTCCCGAATCCTGATCAACGGAGAACACATCAGCGATTCCGGTTGGCGGATCATTCACCGCTTGCACGGTGACCGTCACGGTTGCGGTTTGTTGAATCCCCTGTGAATCACTCACTCGGTAGGTAAAGGTTGAAGTGCCATTGAAGTTTTCGCTCGGGGTAAACGAAACCACTCCCGTGTTCAACGCGGCGCTTCCACCACTTGCAGGCTGCGTCACGCTGATGACGGTCAAGCTACCAACACCGCTCAGCAGATCGTCATTGGCTAAGACATCAATGGTTGTCGCACCCGAATCCTCAGCCACCGTGACCGAATCATCATTCGCTGTGAAGCTTTGTCCAATTGTCAGCGGAACGCTACCGTAACTGATCGCCGAGGCTGGTATTTGCGTGTCAATTCCGAACATCAAGAATTCGCTATTGGCATCGTCCGCAGGATCACTTCGGAAATTCGTCACGCCGCTTGCAACTGCCTTGAAGCGAACGGTCGCGATCAAACTTTCAGCAAGATTGGACGCGGCAATCGAACTGCTGACTGCACCAAGTTCGTTGATTTCACCAGCGAGAACCGTCCCTTTTTGAAGCACTCCGAAGTCATTTCCGTATTCGATCGGGGTTTCCGATTGAACCTGTACTAAATTGGAGTCAAACAGGATGTCGGCGTACGCCCCATAGATCCCAGGCTGTGAGAATGCTCTGGCATCGACTGCGATCATTTTCAATAAAAACGAGTCGCCTACCGCTAGGGAACTCACTGCGTTCCCAGAGAGGTCGGTTAGTTCAAGTCGAACTTCCGCCGTAGGAGCTTCGCCCACATTGATGGTAAAGGATTCGGTGCGGACATTCCCTGCTAGGTCAGTAAGTGAGATCTGGACCGTGTGGTCCCCTACTTGGCTCGCAATCGGCGTCCATGTGATCACGCCAGTGGATGGTGTAATGCTGAGGCCGCTTGGCCCCGAAACCAGTTCGTAGATGAGTCCGCTGCCTTCTTCATTACTAATGAGATCGGTCTCATAGGGGCGGCCTACATTCGCCTGTGTTGCGGCCGAGCCAACCACCGACGCTGGCGGGGTTGTATCGTATCGAAGACTGATGCTTGGCGAATTGGGGCTGCTTACGCCACCAAGCGACTGAAAAGCGGCTAGGTTATAAGT
>JADHOA010000308.1 GCA_016779185.1 Rubripirellula sp. | reverse complement strand
CCAGATCATTACTCGGATCAACATCCAATAATCGTTGAAGCAGATTTAATTCAGTCGCAGCGATTCGAGGAAAAATCTTTCGATAATGTCGCTCCACAATCGTCCAGTCAGAAAAATCTGGCGGGTAGTCTCCATACTTTTCTTGATAGGCTTGTACACCTTGTTCAATTCCGCCGATTTCCAGCCGCTGCTTCGTTGATTTGGCGGTTCCAATCACACCAAAGATTGCCGGCACCGCGATGCCCATCAAAATCCCGATGATCGCAATCACGACCAGCAGTTCAACGAGTGTGAATCCACGCTGTGACCTCGCAGTCGAACGTCGCGAGAAGACCTGTTTCTGCACTAGTGATTGCATGCTACTAGCTTCCTTTGGAAAAGCCATAAAAACGAACACGACCGACTGTCGTTCGCTTCGCTTGAGTACTGATGTTGCTGCGAAGTCTGCAGCGGATGTCGATTCAACTTCTTAGGCCGCAAGGCCGTGGCGAACGCCAAATACCTCGCGTCAATATTTATCTTTGTTGCGCAGCAGGTCGATGAATCCACCTGCAAACCTCGCTCGTTGAGCGAATTTCTTTCGCCTCATTACCCCGGCTCAACGAAACCAAAGTTAGCATCGGGTTCGCCGAGGTTTCCTACTGGTGTGCCTAACTCAAGCCAGAGATCAACTCGACCAGTGGCATGAACAAACTCACAACGATGAACCCCACCGCCAAGCCAAGGAACACAATCATCAGCGGTTCCATCAACGCGGTAAGACCATCCGTCATCGTTCGTACTTCTTCGTCATAAGTGTCAGCAACCTTGTATAACATCGTGTCGAGCTCACCGGTCTCTTCGCCAACGTCAACCATGTTGACCACCAGGTCATCGACGACTCGTGTTTTGATTTTGGTTACACCCCAAAGACCCGCCAGTGCGGCACCACCCACAATGCCATAAGTTCCCATCATGGTGAGCGACTGAACCATCGTTCCGTCGTCTAGCTTGGTGCCTTTTGCGGTCAAAGCGATCGACATCAAAATGCAACCGGGGAACGACCCAAAGAGCGACCAAAAGACGATCGCCATCGGATGAAAACCTAATTCACTGTATTGTTTGAGCGGCTTACTAATGATTTCGCCCTCACGAATCGACTCGTTCACACGAGTAAACATTCGCTCAAACATCGCGTTGCCCGAAGTCTCGCGAGTAATATTGATCGCTTCCAGAATCGGCACACCGCTGGCGACAAGCGTCCCCAGAGTTCGCGATGTCCTAGCCATAATGTTCTTTTCGATCAGACCACCAAAGATCGGCACTTTGATGATGAACATGTCAAAGCCCATCCTGCCATGCCTAAACTTACGCATCAGTTTGACCAGAATCAGCAACACAATCGGCATCGCAATCAACAGGAACCAGTAACCAGAGATGTAGTTACTCATTGCAATGAGCAAGAGCGTTGGCGCTGGCAACTTCAAGCCAAACTCTTCGAACATCGTCTCGAAGGTCGGCACAATGAACAACATAATGAAGCTAAGAATCATCACGGCAACAAGTACCACGATGACCGGATAGATCAAAGCACCTTTGACTTTACGCTTGAGCGATTCAGCTCTTTCCAAGAAGTCGGCAAGACGCTGAAGAATGGTTTCCAGAGCACCGCCCGCCTCACCCGCCTTGATCATGTTCACATAAAGACGAGTGAAAACTTTTGGGCTCTTGGCCATCGCTTCACTGAGCGTTGCACCCCCTTCGATTTCGTCACAAACGTCCATCAGAGCAAACTTGAGCTTACCCGGTTTTTGGTTGTTCTCAAGAATCTTCAAACTTCGAAGGATCGGCAGACCGGCATCTTGCAAAATCGATAACTGTCGAGTGAATGCGCAGATGTGTTTGGTTTTTGCTCCACCCAACGCGAAGCCACGCTTCTTACCAGACTTACCGCCCGAAGCATCAGCTGCCTGCTTTTTCTGTGAGATCTTCGTAACGAAGTATCCCATCTGCCGAATCGTGGTTTGCGCCTCTTCTTCATTGGCTGCATCGATCTCGTCCCGGATCTCTTGTCCGGTCGCGTCCATCGCTTCGAATTGATAAATAGGCATAGGACTTCAACGCCAGAAACGTGTGGTGAACGGGTAGTAGCAAGTCGACGAAAACATTCCAGTGATTTCGCCTTTGACTACCTTTTTAAAACAAGTTGAATGATTGAAAATAAAACTTACTCTTGAACGGTCTCTCGAATCACTTCATCAAGTGTCGTGATTCCATCAGCAGCGACAGCGATTCCGAATTCCCGCAAAGGAACCATTCCGAACTTCTGCGCTTCGTCTCGCAATTCATCGGTTGACGCATTAGTCATCACCATTTCTCGCAGCGTGTCATTCATGACCATTAGCTCGAACAGTGCGATACGACCTTTGTATCCAGTGTTATTACAGTTATCGCAACCAGTGCCTTTGTAGAACGTCTTACCCTGAATGTCTTCTTCTTTCATTCCAAGATCAAACAACATGTTTGATGTCACCTTGGCTTCTTCGCGGCACTTGGTGCAGACTCGCCGAACGAGTCGCTGGGCAAGAATCGCTTCGACGGTCGCGCAAATCATGAAGGGCTGAATCCCCATATCCTTCAATCGCGTGACGGTTGCCGGAGCGTCGTTGGTGTGCAGCGTGCTAAAGACGAGGTGGCCCGTTAGTGCCGCCTGAATCGCAATCTCTGCCGTCTCCAAATCACGCACCTCACCGACAAGAATCGTGTCGGGATCTTGTCGCAAAATGGCACGCAGACAACTTGCGAAGGTCACACCGACATCTGAATCAATCGGAATTTGCACAATCCCGTCGATGTCATACTCCACCGGATCTTCGGTGGTGATGAGCTTATCTTTGATATCGTTCAATTCGGTTAGCGACGAGTAAAGTGTGGTGGTTTTACCACTTCCGGTTGGGCCGGTCACTAAAACAATTCCATTAGGCCGGTCAATCGCTTCACGAAAACCTTTGAGCATCGATTCGTCCATCCCGACATTCTCGAGGCTCAAGTTCACCACACTGCGGTCCAAAACCCGCATCACGACGCTCTCGCCGAAAATCGTTGGCAGAACACTGACTCGAAGGTCAACGGGGTGACCACCCACCATCAACTCAATACGTCCGTCTTGCGGCATGCGTCGCTCGGCAATATCGAGATTCGACATCACCTTGATACGGGTGGTGATTGCAAAGGCAAGGTGTCGAGGCGGTGGCACCATCTCATACAGCACACCCTCTGCTTTGATTCGAATTCTGAACTCGTCCTCAAACGGCTCAAAGTGAATGTCGCTCGCATGATCTTTGATTGCGAGTAGCAACACCATGTTCAAGAGCTTGCGAACCGGAGCGGAATCCGCCAACGCTTCGGCGTCCGTAATGTTGAACTTCTCGTTTTCTAAAGCCGAGATCGCTTTCTTTAGTTCCTCATCGTCCGCAAGCTGCTGCACCAGCTTTTCAACACTTTCTGCTTCACTGTCGTAATGCCGTGTGATGCTTTGCAACACGTCTCGTTCGGTTGCAACCACCATTGCAATATCAAAGCCGAGGAACGTTCGCAGCTCATCCTGGATCGTCAGGTTCTGCGGATCGCAGGTCGCAACGGTAAGCAGGTTGTTTTCAAACTTCAGCGGTACCACTCGATACAACTGAGCCATTGTCTCGCTGATCTTTTCCAGCACCTCCTCCTCGAACTTGAACTCTTCAAGCGAGACCGTCTGCATCCCCATTTGCTCGGCAAGCGCCTGAATGAGTTGCTCATCGGTGATCAGTTGCATGTCTTCCGCGATACGGCCGAACAATGCACCAGGCTGTTGCTCTTGCTCTTCGAGCACAATCTCAAGTTGCTCGTCGGTTAAAAAACCAAGGTCGACAAGGATCTGTCCGATGCGACGAGGTGCCATCTTGCGTTACCTACTCTAAATTTTTCACAGGATTCGATGTTCTCAGGCTGCTAGTTCCTACCCGCAAGCAGCTCCACGCGGGGCTTGGTCGAACTTCCTACTCATCCTGAATCGGAATCGCTTCGTCCCCCAAACCACGACGCGACTGAACAATACGTTTCGCAAGGTCATCAGGTCGATGAGCCTTGGCCAAAACATCCTCAACCGTCACTCGCTCGCCTTTCCAATGATTGAAAAGAGCGTCGTCCATTAACTGCATTCCAAACTTAGCACCCGTTTGCATTGCACTATTGATTCGGAACGTTTTGTTTTCTCGAATTAAGTTTGCAACGCCCGGAGTCACATTCAAAACTTCATAAGCAGCGCATCGCCCCCCACCAATCTTGGGTAGCAGCGTTTGTGCGACCACTCCGATAAGCGTGCTGGCTAGCTGGGTACGAATCTGATCCTGCAGGTTGCCCGGAAACGCATCAATGATTCGATTCACGGTGCCCTGCGCGCTATTGGTGTGCAGGGTCCCAAACACCACGTGCCCCGTTTCCGCCGCACTAATCGCGGCCTCGATCGTTTCAAGGTCTCGAAGCTCGCCAACCAGAATCACATCCGGGTCCTGACGCAAAGCACGTCTGATTGCCTCAGAAAAACTTGGAACATCAACCCCTACTTCACGCTGATTGATCGTGCTCTCAATGTGGTCGTGGTAGAACTCGATCGGATCCTCAATGGTGATAATATGGTGGTCAATGGTTTCATTAAGCAGGTTGATCAAACTTGCAAGCGTTGTACTTTTCCCCGAACCGGTCGGCCCCGTCACCAAGAACAATCCCCGAGGTCGGTGAACCATCTTGACCACCGACTCCGGTAAACCCAACTGCTCAGGGGTTAACTTGTCGTTGGGAATCTGCCGCAGAACCATCGAAATGAAGCCACGCTGCTTGAAAACCGAAACACGAAAGCGTGCTGCATCGCCAAAGGCAAAACCAAAGTCGGTGCTACCAGCCTCTTGCAGTTCCCGCTGGCACCTTTCCGGCGTGATGCTCTTCATCAGACCAACGGTATCCTCAGCCTCAAGCGTCTTGGTCTCTAGCTTCCGCATGCGGCCATGCAGACGGAACACCGGAGGCTGACCAACGACGATATGAATGTCACTGGCACCCTGCTTGATCGCAGCCTGCAGAAGTTTGTCAATAAGAACAGTTGCCAAAGTCCGGCTCCTAATCTGGCTTGAATATGGAAAGAATTATTTGCACAGCAGTGGATCAAATCCTCAACGCCCGCGAAGCGACTGAGTCCTGTCTCCTGCCGATGCATGCCGATGCGGTAGCCTTGCTGAAAAGAGTTCTCGAGTGAGGCATTGACCGATGAACTGCCGAATGAACACGCAGCCCAGCGTCATTGATTCGCCTCTTTGTTCGAAAACCAAGCATCAACATTATTACCTGAAGTCCCTCTCGCACCAAAATTCAAACAAATGGATCCTGCCCCGACTCAAAAACACAGAACCCAAAACCCGAAAAAACCCCCTGATTGGGCTATTTGGTCAGGCATTCAAACTGGTACCGAAAGCAATGCCTCTGGAAAACCCTCGCAGACTTATGAACAACCCTGACGGCTGAATTTCCAACCGTCTGCGACCGCACCTGAGAAGCATTCGCC
>JADHOA010000307.1 GCA_016779185.1 Rubripirellula sp. | reverse complement strand
AAACAGGTTTCAGTAAGCAGTCAGAAGATCCGCCTGGTGCTTGCTCGGTGGACGAGCCATCAAAGCTCCACATTGGGGCATCTTCGACGTTGCCGCTGAAGTCGTCGACGATCTTGGTTTTGCTGCGGAGGCTCTGGGTAGGCTGGTAGCCGTCGAGCCAAATGTACTCCAACTTGCACTTAGTCATTTCTTTGATTCCCCTTTGTGAATCAGTGATGTGGAACATTACTTTGGCGGTTTTCTGAACCGAAACCGCCCGTTGTATAACGATGTATCCGTTACGGAAATCTACCTACCTCCGCGTGGACCCGCAGGTCGCAAAGCATGCCGCAAAATTCCCTGCCGCATGCGTCGTATCGTACGGGGGCGACAACGTCACGTTCCCTCGCGAGCCGTCTCACCAGACCACGTGTACCATAACCGAAATTTGAATTTGCGAAAGTGGCGACATTGCTCTCTTTCAGGGAGTTTAGGCTGATTCAAACACCTGATTCATGCCACGTTTCACCGCAGGCCTCACCTAATCGGCAAGCTTTCACAACGGTGATTTTAAACCAATCCGAACGGTCTGCTCGCACTCCGACTCGACTCGTTTGTCCACGCTGTGCCCCCCACCTGATTGCGACGGTGATTGAGGCGGATTTAGCAGGGCATCTAAGGGGTAGATTGCCACCGATGTTTCCTGTTTCTGGCCCGCGCAGAGCCGGTAGTTTTGCCCCTCTCGAGTTGGTTCGATGATTCTCTCATGACTCTGTCTCCGAAAATCAGGGCGGCTCAATTACTTGGAGAAGAAAATTTGGTCTGGTGGATTTGGTGGCGGGCTGTTCTGCATCCTCAGAACCACCGTCAAGTTTTAACGGTTGTGGTTTAATTTCGTGCCGAATTCGCAACGCCATTCTTTCGACATTTTTTTCATGGGTTTCATGGTTGACGAATCATTTGTTTTGCGTCGTGCCGACCCGTGGAGTGATCAATCGTGAGTTTTGTTTTCCATAAACTAGCCCGACCAAATGTTGGTGCGTCTTGATTCTTGGATGATCTTCCATACGAGTTCACGCGAAGGTTTATCCGAGTTCCGTCATGCCGCGCGGCTCCTTGGCGAATCGCCTCCATTGTTGCCCCACTCCGCGATCTTCATGCCATATGAGGTGTTAGTCAGTCGTTGCTAGTTGTGCTAGCTATGCGAGTGCATCTTGGAAAGTGTGATGAGTCGGGGGGATCGTTTTTCGGTTTCTTGCGTTTCAGCGCTGTGATGATCCAGTGGTGTCAGATTCTAGTGAAGGGTCCCTAGAATTAATCTGCAGATCGCTTATGGTTTCTAGAAGAGTCGATTGATTACTCGCATCCGCGTGGCAGTGCCGGCACGGCATCCTTCTTCCGATTAACCTCCCCGATTTGCAGTTGGCGAAAATATGAAAGTTGCGACATTTGATACCGACAAAGGTTTGATTCGAATCGAGTTGTTCGCAGAGAAAACGCCAAAGACCGTTGAGAACTTTGAAACACTTTGTGGAAAAGGATTTTACGACGGACTCACTTTTCACCGGGTGATCAGCGATTTCATGATTCAGGGTGGTTGTCCACAGGGAACTGGAACTGGTGGTCCTGGGTACCAGTTCGAGGATGAATTTGACCCTGAGCTTCGGCACGACGGTCCCGGTGTTTTGTCGATGGCCAATGCGGGTCCAAACACCAATGGTTCGCAATTTTTCATCACCCATGTTGCGTGTCCTCATCTGGATGGTCGACATAGCGTGTTCGGGAAAGTGCTCGAAGGTCAGGATGTTGTCGACACGATTGCTCAGGGCGATACGATGAAGACGGTTCGCGTCACCGAGGAATAAGCAGTCATTTAAGATTGACTGATTCCGGTTCGCAGCGGTGTGAAGGGCTTGCGAACCTGTCTGGTTAAAGGATCTGTTTTGGCAATCCCAACTTTACGGATTGAAATCGCACGGAAGTGACCCTGCCAAAACGTTGTCTTTTTCGCAACTCGATGATTGTTTGACGCTTGCTCGCCTTGCCTCAATGAGTGTGAATCGCCATGGGGTGAAATCAATTAGATGTAACGAAGTTGCTCAGAGAATAGATTCGTGTCGTCTGCCCCCGCATCGTTCTTTCTTTACTTCTTGGCGCCTCACTGCGATGACTCCAGCCTCGCCGCTGGATTTTCAAATTCGGTTTCTGATCTCGCCTTGAATGGCAACGGTTCGTCAATGAAACCATCTGGTTGATGCTGGATGAGTGTGGGAAAACACGATTTTGCGCTCGCAGGTCTTCGCTGAATGATTCGTGCTGGCGAGATGGTGATCTTGCATTTTCAAACAGCGCACGCATTTGGTGCCAGTTCTTTGGCGTCTACCGATGATGGTTTGAAAATCAGTGGTGATTCAAGAACCAGGCGAACGCCGGTGATTAAACTTGGCTAAACTGATTCCTCTGATCGGGTCTTCGCAGCGTTTATGGGGCAATTCGTAGCCAAGACGCTCACGGTCCCTTGGTGGCTGCTGATGCTAACGGTATCCGTTTGAGCAACCATCACTGACAGCGAGTGTTGAACGATGAAATGTAACGAAGGCGAACTCAGTCCAACCCACCACGTAGCGGCTGCACCGTTCAGTCGATTATTGTTTCGTTGGTGTTGCGGTTTGTCGTTCGGGACATTGCTCATCGCAGGTTCTTCGCCTTGGTTTGTGCGTAGTTATTCACCATTGGTGGTGGATCCGATTCGTCGCACCTGGGTCTTGCCATCCGGCAATCATTACCGTTGGCGAAGCGAAGGTTACGCCACCACGCATGTCGGTCCGCTTGGGATGCCGGGCAGGGTTCGTGAACTGGGTGTTGTCGCTGGTAAGATTGGCAACGGAGAGTCAATAAACGGTAATCACACCACCGGACTTAATGCAGACACACTGCATTGGGCTCTACCAGATACCGTTCCACCAAATGCCGCGCCACTGCGTGTTGCTCTTTGGGGTGACTCTCAGGTCGAAGGAGTTTGTTTAGCAGACGAGCAAAAATTGTTTGCGATCGCTGAACGTCTTTCTGCTGGAGCGGTTGAGGTATTCCCGCTGGCAAGAAGTGGGCAAGATGCGGCAGATTGGCTGACTCAGCTCCCAATGGTTGAGGATCATTTGAGTATCGATCTGCATCTTTTCTTGGTTGCTGATCTCGAGGACTTACTGGCAGCCAATCTTGCGCCGCTGCCGCCTCCTTCGCCGCAAGATGTCTCAGCAGGCAATGCCGCGATCGCGGCGAGGTACCCTGCCTTTGTCATTCAAGCTGCACGAAATTTATTAACGGCTCATAACGGGGCAACACGCCGAACTCTGCGATTTCGCCCGGGGCCTATTCCCGTAACTGCGGTTGATCCCCACTCGCCAGTCAAACGACAGGGCGAATGGGTTTCTATCCAGTCAACACTTTCCGGCGAAGAAGAGGGCAAAGCTTTGCCGGAAGGATCCTTGATAAATAACGATTTGATATCGCTCTGGAACGAAGCTTTGTCCGTGATCCGTCGCACGACATCCAAGCCCGTCTGGGTTCTTGATGCTCCGGTCACACCTGAGATTGTAGGTGGTGATGTTCGTTTGAAAACCTTCGCGGACAATCATTACGTGGCACTCCAGCGGGTTGCGCCCAAGCATCGAATCGAGGTAATTTCCGTGAGGAAACTATTCAATGATGCAGCGGCTCAGGGCCGTTGGCCGCATGGATTCCAGAATGGCCAGATCGGTGTCGGGCATTTGAATCAAAACGGAAATCAGCTACTTGCGGAAACGCTGCTTCGTGAAATCAATGTTCGCAAGATTCTCGCACAAGGTAAGACAAGTGAGGCTCATTTTCACAATGACTCAGATGGCAGTGAGCTAGCAGGATTCAACGACCCACAAGCCAATCATTCAACTGTCGGCATTACGTCTCCGGTCGATCAATCTTTCTTGGCGGGAGACTGATTGTCATGTTATTTACCCAGCTAGAGTTTTTGTTCTTTTTTGCTGCGGTTTTGCTAGTGACTTGGAGTGTTCGTTCCAAGGAAAAGCGGCACTTGGTCCTGCTGTTTGCAAGTTACTACTTTTACGCCTACTGGGATATTCGGTTCTGCTCGCTGCTGCTGTTTTCGACCGTTTCTGATTTCGTAATTGGGAGACGTATGGCGAGGGTCCGTCAGCAGCGCACCAAGCGATGGTTGCTAGTTGGTAGTCTCGCTGTGAATCTTGGTTTACTTGGCTTCTTTAAGTACTGTAACTTTTTTATTGATTCAGCGGCTCCACTGCTGCAAGCGTTAGGTTTAAGTTCTTCGTCGCTCGCAATTATCTTGCCGGTTGGGATTTCGTTTTACACCTTTCAAACACTCAGTTACTCGATTGATATTTATCGAGGTGTGATTAAGCCCATTGATCGTTGGGTGGATTTTGCGTTGTATGTATCGTTCTTTCCCCAGCTCGTTGCTGGACCAATTGTCCGAGCGAGTGAGTTCTTGCCGCAGTTGCAGCGATTGCCTAGTTGGTCTAGTCGTCGTTTTTACGCCGGCGTTCAGCAGATGCTACGTGGGGCAATCAAAAAAGTGATTCTCGCCGACCGATTAGGCGAGCTGGTGGATGTCGTCTTTGCCGGACCCGATCTCTACAGCGGATTGACACTTTGGGTCGCTTCGCTCGCCTATGCCGGGCAGATCTATTATGACTTTTCGGGCTACAGCGATTTGGCGATCGGCGCGGCGAAGATGCTGGGGTATCGATTTCCGGTGAACTTTAAGCATCCTTATCTCGCGACCTCTCTCTCTGAATTTTGGAAGCGTTGGCATATAACGCTTTCGAGATGGCTTCGAGACTATCTCTATATCTCCCTCGGAGGGAATCGATTCGGCACGCTGCGAACCTGTCGTAATCTATTTTTGACGATGCTCATCGGTGGATTATGGCACGGAGCGGCGTGGACCTTTGTGCTGTGGGGCGGTCTTCATGGGTTGGGGCTTTGTGTTGAACGATGGCTTCAGAGCAGGTTAGCCGTTCTCTCCAAAGTAGGGGCAAGTGACACACCGTTTGCGAAACGCCGTGCTCTGCCACGATTAGGCGTCATCATCAATGCTATTTGGATGGGCTTCGTTGTGCTGGTGGGCTGGGTTTTGTTTCGCAGCGAAACGTTGGCCGACGCGATACATTTTCTCAGACGGATGCTTTGCTTCGAGAGTGGTATCGAATGGTTTCCGCCTTTGGTAATCGCTGCAATGGCTTGTTTGTTACTAGAGCATCTAGCGTGGAAAACCCGATTACGATTGGCAATGCGACTGCCGTACAACGCATGGTACAGCCCTGTTGCCACCGCAATCATGATCTGGGTGTTGGTGTTGTACGCCCCAACCGGTTTTCGGCCTTTTGTTTATTTTCAGTTCTAGGAATTCGTGGTCGTTCACCAACCATCTTACCCATCGGGATTTGAGAATGGATCAGGTCTTTCCGTTCGCAGCGGATTGATGCTTGAGGATGCCTGCCGGGCTTGCAGCGTTCAATCGTTGTTTGCGACAATTTCTAGTAAGCAGTTTCCATGATTAGCAGGGAAGCTCAACGAGTACGATCTTGAAACT
>JADHOA010000306.1 GCA_016779185.1 Rubripirellula sp. | reverse complement strand
TCCAATATCAGAGAGAAGTCGGATCACGACATCTGCCATCTCCTTGACCGAGTAGCCCACGTGTAGCTCGTCGGGACCCGGCGGATCATCATAACGCTCCAACTGCAGTTTGGTGATTGGCGATCAAAGGAACACTTGCCATTCCACCGGCAAGGCCGGTAATCATTCCACCGATCACATTTCGGCTGTGTGCCGAGAAGGCATGGCCGGCGATTCCTAATCGATTCCGAAATTTGGCGTGATTTTCATGCAGTCGTTCATGCGTGTACGAAGCATGTTCTTGGACATAATGCGCGGGCGTGATGACACCGGGACAAAGCGGTTTGTAGAACGCGTCTGTTGAACCACGGTAGTACATCGCTACGGCAAAGAAGCCTGCCGCTCCAAAGGTTTCGCAACCAGGATCCGTTTCTTCAAGATGCCTTCGAAACGATTCTTCGCGGTCATCGATGCATGTGATGATCTGAAAACTGGGGCGTTGATCCGTAAGATTTGCACGGGATTTATTTCGCTGGCCACGGATGATTTCCGATGAATTGGCGGCGTGCTGACGAATCGCACTCAGAGTACGGCGACGAAAATCTGATTCCCAAGCGTCTTGAAAGATTCGACGGCGATGGAGCTCATCAAACCGGTTCACCTCTTCGACTAGGGCCTGCCATTCCTCATGATTTAGGCTTTCCAAATCGAGAGATGTCCAGCCGAGAGTTTGAGCCAGTTGAAAGAGGTGGAACGTGTCTCGGAGACATGTCGATTCTTCGCTGACGTACCTTGCTCCCACCATTGCCTTGATGAGTTCATGCGTTGGTGCGCGTGATGCCTTGTTCGTGGTGGCAGGCACTGAGTGGGCAAGGTCGATAATCGCAAGACGCTCCAGCATAAGTCGTACCGCAAGAAAATCGCGTAGTGCTCCGCTATCTAGCGGATGAACAACCGCGTGCTGACGACTTTCCAATTGACAAACAATGCCAGCCCATCCACCCAATGAAAGCAGCGTTTGTCGGACAAACAGACTTGCGTTGCCATCATCAATACCGAGATCACGAAGCGAATCGTAGATGATCTCGTTTGTGGTTGCCCCAGAGTTCTCGTGTTTCCGAATCCACTGCGACAGCGGTCGGAGCCAACGATCGATTGTCCAGCTTGGCGCCCGATAGATCGTTTTAAAACACTCAAAAAAACCTTGGTCTCGATTCGGCAACGTGGTGCTGCTATAGCCTTGGTCAACGAACGCCGATGTGAACCGTATTAGAAAGTCATTGACGACTCGGTCAATGTCATGACCCAAAGCATGAAAGAGAAGACAGCGAGGTCGGACTAGCTTCGACGCTTGACGCTTCGGTTGTGACGCGATCCGCACCGCATGACGACATTGTTGCCAAAGTAATCGTACTGCATAGGATTCGACCTCCATCGAATCGCGGGGTTTCGAAACCCAGTCCTTGTCGATGTCCGGCAGTCCCGGCTGGGTAAGCTCGTACTCAGGATACTGGCTTCGGTGTATTGCTGCAGCGTCTAGGATCTTGTTTCGGTTTTGCGAACTCACGGAAGGATGAAACTCTGTCAACGCATTCGTTTCGGTGATGATCCACTTCAGTTCCGCTTCGGGTCCAGAGTGAAAAGCGTGTCGCATTAATGCCAAGCGAATTTGTTTACGTGTGCTTAGCCCAGCAATAATATCTTCAAGCCCTTCTGTTTCGTCCCGCTCAATCACCTTTTCGATGGTTAGGTCTGAAATTTGGCCTTGGTTTCTTAGTTCACGAAAGACGTTTTCAGACAGATAGGGTTGTGCTCCATAACAATCGAGTCCAAGTTTTACCGCTTCATGAAAGGGTCGGTTTTGGAACGCGTGCAGAGTATTGTGGTGTACAAAGACATCGATCGGTCCTTGAGCGGGGAGATACTTTGCGGCATCACGAATCCACTGGTCAAGTCGATGGTCGTACTGATCAACCTCGATCGCCGGAGCGGGATGGTTGGTGGGGTCAGGGGCTTGAAGCGTCTGCATGATTCGGTGGCTGAGCGGTATCGATGTCGCTTCCTCGCGGTTGAGATACGGAAATCCAGCCAAACGAGTAAAAGAGGTCTCTAGGCAATTGCAAGCATTGTGCCAATTTGCATCTCGTAGTTCATAGAATTGCAGTTCAGCTTCGATACCTGTGTTGGCGACATGAAAACCCAAAAAAACGATTCAATAGCCAACGAACTTATCGCCAGCAGGGCTTCCAGCTAGCGCAGCTCTGCAATGGATTGCAGGTTGAATGCATTCGGTTGCATCAAGGGGTTCCGCATCGGTTTTGAGATGTGCGCATAAAAACCTATCTCTTCTCGGACGGCAAGTTCGTTTTCACCGGTACTCGCTCTTGTCCGTCACAGTAAAGGTTTATGCGATATGAGAAACGGTGATTCTCGACAGGGCGACATGGATCACCAGACGAGCGTCATGGCAAGTGGAAATAGCTGATCGGATGCATGGACAGAAAGTTTTCATCGAATGTGTTTAAGTGATGGTAAGTAGGCGCATTTTGTTGCTTTTTCAGAAGTGATCGGTTGTGGTACTCGGTTTGCAGTGGATTGTCGCCTCCGGTGGCGTACCAAAACAAACACAGCTAGGGATGACGGTGACATCACCAATCCTTGCTGCTCCTGAATCGCATCTCTCGCAAGAATGGAATCTTGTTATGCGTTGTACCTCGTTATTTTTCTTGTGCATTTTCGTAAGTGCCATACCGCTCGGTAGCCATCTCGACGCTATGCCCGCTCAGGGAGAAAAGGCCAAGTACGCTTCCACCGATGTTGAATTGGGTGTGAGCCGCGCGTACGTTTACGTCGATAAATCGGGATTGGGGCACGAGCATGGTGTGGAGGCGAAGTTGTCACAGGGCAATCTTCGTCTGGGGGCTGAGCAAGAAGCCGGGAAACTGGTTTTTGATATGAGCTCATTCGATGCAGATACACCCGCTGCACGAAAATACGTTGGATTAACTGGAACGTCCGACAATTCTACTCGCGCAACGGTGAACGAAAATATGAAAGGCCCTGAGGTCTTGAATGTCAAGCGTTTCCCTACTGCCACATTTCAAATTCATTCATCCCTTGATTCTGGGAAAGTAAGTTTGACTGGCCGTCCGCTCTATCGGCTAAGTGGAAATTTTACCTTGTGTGGTAAGACTCAACCCCTTTCCGTTATGGTCGAAGTCGAGCAGGCTCGCGGGTGGTTGCACCTGAAAGGTCAGTTTGAAATTAAGCAAACTGATTATGGGATCAAGCCTTACTCGAAAGCGTTTGGCGTGATTGGGGTTGCGGATGAATTAAAGATTTATGGCGACGTTTACGTTGCGCCTACCAATGATTTTTCCTTAGCCAACATTCCTGAGAGAAAGTGAAGTGTCTGTTTGCACGGTGGCGAAACCTGAAACCGTTCTGTACGGCAATGATTTGCTGAATGAGAACGTGAACGGCAATCAGGTCGATTCGAAACACACGACAAGTCTGATGACGGCTTAAGTTTAATCATTGCGTCATGCTTTCTCTCTACCCCTCAATACAAGGAAACGCTTCATGGATGTAGCGATTAGCCTGAGTAAGGAAATTTCTCGATCCAACCTCATTCGTCGTGCTTTGGGAATCGTCTATGGATTCGGCAACCAAGTACTGTTTCTCTACACCGTTTGGTACCTATTCTGGTTCATGCGAGATGGAGGGGCAGTGGTGGCAGAGCAGCATGCGTTCCTGATGAATACCGGTCTAGCGATTCTATTCGCATTCACGCACAGTATCATGCTTGTGCCAAAGATGAGGAAAATTCTCGGTAAGTGGATTCCCGCTCCGTTTTACGACAGCACCTTTTGCGTCGCGACCTGTGTAAGTCTCTTGCTATTGTTCCGCGAATGGCGAAGCAGTGAGGTGTTAATTTGGAATCTTGACGGTATTTCACATTCAATCGTTAGGGGTGGATTCTACCTATCCTGGATTGCTTTGGTTTACTCACTGATGCTCACTGGCCTCGGGTATCAGACGGGTTGGACCCCGTTTTACTATTGGTTGCGTCATGAAAAATTGCCTCGCCGCGAATTCCATCCTCGCGGAGCCTATCAATTGATGCGGCATCCTGTTTACCTTAGCTTTCTCGGTTTACTTTGGGCGATACCCAGCATGTCTTTGGATCGTTTTGTGCTGTGTATCATTTGGACCGCTTACATTTTCTATGGAAGTTTTCTCAAAGATAAGCGTCTAGAATTTTTTATCGGGGAACCTTACCGAAAGTATCAGCAATCTGTACCTGGCTATCCATTGATCAACAGCGGCCCTTTGGGAAAGCGACGGGCGTTGAGAAATGAATCTCAGGAGGATCGGGTGGGTCAATGACCGATTGTGCTCACGATCCATCCCGCCGTCGATTACTGTGTTTCTACTCGATCCTGCTGATTTGCTTCGTTGGCTATGGTGCTTCGAAGATCATCCGTGCCCCGACCAACTCTCCATTAGATTGGGTTAGCAGTGAATTTAAACCGCGGAAAGCTTACGATCAGTTAGTCGCCGATTTTGGAACCGGTGATATTTTGATCGTCACTTGGCAGGACTGCGTGATTGATTCGCCAAAGGTGGATGCGTTCACTGAGTCACTGCGTCGATCACCCGGATTCTTTGTCGATGACGTTTGGCTATTTGAATTTGTGTCAACGGCTAACCAGCGAATGGATGAGTTGACCGGGCCGCCCGTTTTCTTTTCGACCCATCAGGCCAAAGAAAGGCTGCCATCTTTTCTCTTGGGCGGTGATGGAGATACAACGTCAATTCTCGTTGGATTCACCCCCGAGGGCGTCCAGCAGCGTCGCCGACTGGTTCCGTTGATTCGTGCGGCTGCAATTCGATTTGGAGGTGCTGACGCAAAAGACATTCATTTGGCAGGGCCTGTCATCGACGGCTATGAAGTGGATCGAGCCAGTCAGTGGGCAATGACGCAATGCGCACCGATCTCTTCGGTCATCGTGTTAGTGGTTTGTGTGTTATGCCTCGATTCGATTTACGTGGCAGGTTTAGTTTTTGGGGTCGCAACTGCCGCGCAAATGGTTTCACTGGCCCTCGTGTATTATACCGGAGGGACGATGACCGCACTGCTTGTCGTCTTGCCATCGCTCACTCAGGTTCTTGCGATCGCGGCGGGGATGCATCTTGTTCATTACGTCGCTGATTCAACAGACGCTGCAAACAAGCCGTGGGATTGGAACCGCATGGTTAGTGAAGGTGTGCGGATCGGCTGGGTTCCGTGTGTTTTGTCAGCCGTCACCACAGCGATCGGGCTGGGTTCGTTAGCAGCTAGTGGATTAGAGTCGGTGCGTCAGTTTGGCGTCTACGCGGCGTTCTCGGTGTGCACAACTTGTGGATTAGTGCTTTTTTTGATTCCTCGTGGTTTGCGATTTGGCAAGAAATTCAATCGGCGATTTTGCGTGCGGAAACGCGTCGATGGTTGGAACATGCTGCTTGGTATACAGCTTCGATATCGGTGGGGGATTTCCACAGTGGCGATTCTGCTTGCCTTCGTGGCGATTCAGGGGATTTCTAAACTCAAGGCGTCCGTTCAAATCTCTACTCTTTTTTCATCT
>JADHOA010000305.1 GCA_016779185.1 Rubripirellula sp. | reverse complement strand
CGCCATTGACAGAATCAAGACCGCCAAAAATGATCCGAGTGTAAGTGACGACGCCCAATTCAACTTTGTGTCTGAACTGTCTCCGACAATCATCGAACAGCTCATCACCTCGTCACCCGCGACGTTCCCAGATGCCGCGATGGTCATTGGAAAGCAACTGGAGGCTGTCTTAGCTAGTTGGAAGGACGCAAAAAAGAACAACCCATCCGTCCAAGCATTGCCTGATCCTCACGCAGATGCATTGCGTCTCAATCTACTCAGCGGAAAAACACCAGCAACACTCGACACAGCGCAAGCAGTTTCGCACTTGGACCAAGGTGAGCGAAACCGATTCAATCAACTCAACAATGCGGTTAACGGCGTATCTGTCACGCACCCCGGTGCGCCACCACGGGCGATGGTGCTGAATGACCGAAGCAATCCAATTGAACCAGTTATTTTTCGACGCGGCGTCCAAGGGAATCGAGGTGATCAGGTTCCTCGTAGATTCCTTCAGATTTTGGAGATGGTGGATAACGGCAAGGCCTTTGAAGACGGCAGCGGGCGACTTGAGCTAGCTAGGGCTATCGCAAACGAAAGGAACCCATTGACCGCTCGAGTCATTGTCAATCGAATTTGGCAGCATCAATTCGGAGAGGGCATCGTTCGATCGCCCAGCGATTTTGGTATTCGCGGTGAAACGCCTTCACATCCTGAACTTCTAGACTACCTTGCACGAAAGTTCATGGACGAAGGCTGGTCGATCAAGAAGTTGCAAAAAGAAATCATGCTGTCCAATACATGGCAGCAATCATCCAGAGATCGCGTCGACGCTTTTCTTAAAGATCCAGAAAATCATCTGGTGTGGAAAATGGCACGTCGACGTTTAGAGTTTGAACCGCTCCGCGATCGACTGCTCTCTGCATCGAAGCAGCTTGACCAAAAGATCGGCGGTCGATCAGTTAATATCCACGAGGATGCGAAACGCCGTGCAATTTATGCCTACATCGATCGAGAGGACCTACCGGGACTGCTTGCTAATTTTGACCTGCCAAGCCCTGATGCGAGTCGAGCGCAACGCAGCGAGACCACTGTACCTCAGCAAGCTCTCTTCTTGATGAACTCGCCCTTCGTGCTCAGCCAAGCAGAAGCACTTGCCGGAACAAGTGTTCGTCCAGCACAAAACGATTTGAGTTTAGACTCAATGGAGATGCGAATGGAGCGGATCAAAACCCTCTACCGCAATGCTCTTAGTCGTGACCCGAATTCCTCCGAGCTATCTCTCGCCTTAGAATTCACAGACCCAATTCAGCTAGAGAGTTTCCGAAGAGCAGCAAAGGAAAATGGTAGTCCTCACGAAGGTCCGTTATGGAACTACGGATACGGTGGATGGGATGGCAATCAGGTCAAGTACACGCCGCTCCCATTTTTTAACGGAACCTCATGGCAATTCTCCGATCAGTTCCCACACCAAGACTATCAATACCTCCACTTGACGGCCGAAGGCGGCCACACAGGCGCATCGCCACTACTAAGTCCAATTAGGCGATGGACCGCTCCCACAGAAGGAACTTACCAGGTGAACGGACTGCTTAAACATCCGGCCAACCAAGGCGACGGTGTCATAGCACAGATTATCACAACTCATCATGGTCTGGTTAATAGCTGGGAGGTGCATCAATCCGAGCAAAAGACGCAGATAGACCAAATCAAGTTGCGGGGCGGCGAGCAGGTCTTTTTTATCGTTCATCTGAACGAAAACACTGGATGGGATAGTTATCAATGGAAAACAACGATTGATCTTGTGCAGTCAACTTCGGACGTACCTTGGGATGGACCAAGCTCCTGGGACTCAGCAGCCGAATTTGCAATCGCTTCAGCAAACCAAAAAAAGAAAAGCGAACCGATAAAAGATTTAGACGCATGGACGCAACTCGCTCAAGCCCTATTACTCAGCAATGAATTTGCGTTCGTGGACTAGTTGAAACCATGCCTAGAAAAGGATTTAGCAAGATCCTAATTGAAGGTCCGGCATGTAACGGGTTGTATCCAAAAATCACCCAATAACCCATTGATTTGAGCCCTATCGATGAACACGCCATTTTCCGTCTCCAATCGTTTCCCATCAACTCGCCGCGAATTCTTGCGACGCAGTGGAATCGGCTTAGGAACGTTCGGTCTAGCAGGGGTGATGTCGGATGACGTTACTCAGCAGGCGTTTGCTGCGAACACCAATCCCATGTCCCCAAAATCACCTCAATTCCCTGGAAAGGCAAAAGCGGTCATTCACATTTTTCTTAACGGCGGCCCATCACAGGTCGATACGTTTGACCCGAAGCCAAAACTAAGAGAGTACCACGGCAAACCGATCCCGCTCGACCTTCGCACCGAACGAGAAACAGGCGCAGCCTACCAATCGCCGTTCACGTTCAAAAAATATGGTCAAAGCGGAATTGAGGTTAGTGAACTGTTCTCGCATGTGGGCGAAATGATTGACGATGTATGCGTCATTCGGTCCATGCACGCCAATGTTCCTAACCATGAACCTTCACTGATGCTGATGAACTGCGGACAGAGTCAGTTTGTTAGACCTGCGGTCGGGTCATGGATTACCTACGGACTAGGAAGCGAAAACCAAAACCTACCTGGATTTATCGCAATGTGTCCCGGTGGTTACCCAATCAAGGGAGCTGAGAATTGGCAGTCGGGCTTTTTGCCTGGCGCTTACCAAGGAACCTACATTGACAGTCGGCATCAGGACATTGAAAAGCTTATTGCGAATATCAAAAACGCTTCGGGACTTAACCGAACCGAGCAGAGACGGCAACTTGATCTACTACAGGCAATGAACCAGCAACACCTCGATTCACGTGCGGGGGACGCAGCGTTAGAATCACGAGTGCAAAGTTTTGAGCTTGCCTACCGCATGCAGATGGAGGCGACCGATGCGTTTGATATTAACCGCGAACCCAAACACATCCGCGAGATGTACGGTGACTCGGTGCAAGCCCGGCAAATCCTGATCGCGCGGAGGCTGGTTGAACGCGGAGTTAGATATGTTCAGCTTTGGCATGGTGCCGGGCAACCATGGGATAGTCACGATAAAATCGAGCAGGCACACAGAAATCTCGCCGGTGAGTGCTCGCAGGCAATTGGCGCACTTCTCAAGGACCTCAAGCAGCGTTCATTACTTGATGAAACGCTCGTCATTTGGGGTGGTGAATTCGGACGAACGCCAACGGTTGAACTGCCCAAGCCAGGGGCGAACGCAGGAAGTAATAGCGGAAGAGATCACAATCATCACGGCTTCACCATGTGGTTAGCCGGCGGTGGTGTGAAGGGCGGCTACGTTCACGGAGCAACGGACGAGTTTGGTTTTCAAGCGGTTGAGAACCGAGTCCATGTTCACGATCTGCACGCAACGATGCTGCACCTTTTAGGTTTCGATCATGAGCAGTTAACGTATCGATATGCTGGTAGGGATTTTCGTCTCACCGACGTTCATGGAAAAGTCGTTCATGAAATACTTGCTTAGCCAAAGCAACCGACGACTTTCACCAAATAAGCGCGAACCCACTATCCAATTTCGAGCGTCGTGACTCCAAAAATTTTATCTTGACGAATATTCGGTGGTGGACCGAAGTACATTCGTTCACAACCGAATACCTCTTCCATCCCTTTTCCAATCGCCCACTGGATCCCGATTGAGTTCGCATCGGGGATATCGATAAACACCGGAAATGCGTCTGCTTTTTTCGTGAGTGACAGGAAAAGACAATCCGCCACTTCCACATTGTCTGCAAACAAGGGACCGATCCGGTAGCCTGAGACGCAACGCCTGATCACGCCAAAACCACGTAATTCGTCACCCTCGCGAAATGCCAAAGCGACGGCAGATGATTGCTGTGACCAATACCGAAGAAATTCGATCCGTTCCGCCGGAAAGCATTGCTGATCGTAGGACGATAATTCCCAATCATCTACGGATGAAAGTTCGACAACATTCGATTCCCTCGCTCCCGTCGTGCTCGTTAGCATTGAGCTGAAACGTCGATGCCGAGTCGCCGTCACGAAGCCTCCCTTCGCATAAAACGGAACCATGGCATCAACACCGTCTAACCCGATGGTAGCCTGATCGCCTAATCGATGCAGCAAGGCATCGCGGCGGGCGTACCAAAGTTCTCTACCAATTCCATGGCCTCGCAACGCCTCATCGATGATAAACAATCCCATGAAACCGAAGCGTTCGCTGTGCTTAATCACAGCACCGCCACCGGCGAACACTCCATCGGATTCAACGGCCATAAACCCATCAGCGTCACATCTCCAAAACATTTCTGGATCGTTCTGCCCTGGCTCCCAACCTTCTGCCTCAGCCCAACCAACAAGCGTCTGTAACTCGGGAAAAGTCAGTCTGCGGATTGAGTTCACAATATCTATCTCGATTGCTTACAAACCATTTGAAACCGGCAGAGAAAGCACTCGATCGCTATCTTTCTTTGCTCACTCGTGACGACCGTATTCATGGTACTGCGATAAAAACCTATAATCCTCAACGGACTCTAAGATATCAAATTTTTACTTCAAAGTTAGCAAGCATGTCCACGCAACACATCCTGCGTTTATTCTCTTCTCTGGTGGGGTTCCTGATCATCGGCACGGGGCATCACCGTGAACTAAAAGCCGATGAACCTAGCATCCTAAAAGTCTTTCTTCTCGCGGGTCAATCCAACATGGAAGGCCAAGGTGTAGTCGATCTTGATCACCCTCAGTATTACAACGGAGGACTCGGTACCGTCAAATGGCTTCTAAAACAAGATGCAACAAAGGAGAGATACCGACATCTTGTCGACGAGAATGAAAACTGGCAGCCTCGAAATGATGTTTGGTGTCGTTTCAAAACACGCGAAGGAATCAAAAAAGGTCCCCTCGATATTGGATTCGCAGGGTATGGAGGTCGCCATCACATCGGTCCAGAACTCCAGTTCGGCCACGTTTTGGGCGATGCGATGAACACACCAATCCTAATTATCAAAACGGCTTGGGGAGGTAAGAGTCTTTTCACGGATTTTCGCCCCCCGAGTGCTGGCGGTACCGTCGGGCCCTACTACCTACAAATGATGAAGGAATACCACGAGGCGATCGATCAAATCCCAACGGAATTTCCTCATCTGAAAAACTTAAAACCCGAACTGGCGGGGTTCGTTTGGTTTCAAGGTTGGAATGACGCTTTTGGGCCCGAGGAAGCGAGGCAAGAATATCAAGTCAACCTGCGACATTTAATCAATGATGTGAGGCGTGAATTCAAAGTGCCGAGGCTACCGGTGGTAATCGGTGAACTAGGCAACGAAGGAGCTCGAGCCAGCCAAAGTGTGAAAGATATCCGTACCGCTCAGCGTGCGGTTTGCTGTGGCCCCGACGCACCTATGCCGATAGCCTTTGCCGAGACAGCTGAATTTGCGCGACCAGCAGAAAAATCACCCAACGTCACACATGGCCATCACTGGTACGGAAACGCAGAGAGCTACCTACTGATCGGAGAATCACTCGGATTGAAGATGCGTGAACTTCTTGACCACTAACGCTCACTTACGTTTACCAAAGAATCACTCAAACCGCATGTTGGG
>JADHOA010000304.1 GCA_016779185.1 Rubripirellula sp. | reverse complement strand
CCAATGTGTCCACTTCTACTTCAACGACGTGGGGTGCTTGCTGGGATTTAACTCGACCACCTCTCCATTTTACAGCTCTTTTGGTTGCGTCTGCGACAGAGAGTGCTTCTGTTGCAGTGCCCGCTAGAGCGAGATGGTTGTCCTTGATTAGGAAGCCATCGAATAATCCAGTGCGATGATTGCTTGCACCTCCGCATCTCACGGCGTATTTTTCGAGTAAACGCCAACCGGGGGTGGTCTTGCGAGTGTCATAGAGGCGAGTCGTCTGACTATTCATTTTGTTGACATAGCTGGCGGTAAGTGTTGCGATACCACAAAGACGAGATAATAGATTCAAAAGAGTCCGTTCGGCGGTCAGTAGATCGCGAGCATTTCCGCGAAGTTTGACGAGTGTCTGCTGTTCGTTAAAAGCGGTGCCGTCATCAATCAGACACTCCGCGTCAAGATTCCCTTCGAACTCATCAAGTACCCACGGAATCATCACCATCCCGGATGCGATTCCCTGCTCTCTCGCCACCACGTTGCATTGTCCAATTTGATCCGAGTTAATCAGGCAAACAGTCGTCCAGTCAAAGGCATCGCTAAGATCCTCGTGGATGGCTAGCCGAACGAGCTGTCGAGTGGCTTGTTCAAGTTCGTGATCCGCCATGACAGGTCGATAGTCCAAGAAATCAACCGAATCTGTATCGTTTGATGGAGCGTTAGTGGGAACGTTTTCTGAGAGTTCAGACATGCGAGTGAAGCGTTTTAGCAATTGATTGAGATGGTTTTGCACTGCGATAACGTCGGTATCGCCGAGGACTTTTAGCCAACCTGATGAGCATAAAATAAAGCCGTTGCGAATGCTGGTACAGCACCGAATATTCTCTTGGGATCTTTCATCTTAGTAAACCTCACGATTCCAGTCTCATGCGTCGGATCGAGTGCTGATCGCAAAGTCTCTAAAGCTCGTTGGAAAGATCGAGATGTGAATTGATTCTAGACGGTGAACCTTTTAATTCGGATTGCCCATTAATTCGGATTGCCCTGTTTCCTTTCTGCGTGATCATTCAACCTTTGTTTGATTTTGGATGAGAGTAAGAAATGAAAGCGAAGCGTGAAGACGCTCTGTCACATGTACGCTACCAATACTGCCACCGATGGTTTGCCTTGATGATTCTAGTGATTCTGTCACATCAATCTTGCTCCTTCGTCAGATTCAGAAAGAAGATCCAAGAGGGAGGTGTGTTTCATCGGACGGTTGAAACATACATGGATCGAAGGAGTAGAGGACGCGGCTTGATTGATATCAATATTAACTTAGCAAACGAGCATGAGTTGACCTTGTTGCCAAACGTGGGGCCGGTTCTTGCAAAGCGGATTGTTGAATATCGGTCCCAAAACGGGCATTTTCAAACGCTCGCTGATTTGATGTCCGTCCCCGGGGTGGGGCCAAAGACGGTTGAGATCATCCAGGGAATCGCGATACTGCAACCATGATGCAAAATGAACCCAAGGGACCGTAAGCGAAGGATGCGTTGTCGTGACATCCTGCATTTGCGATGATTTTCTAGGCCATCCCGCTGAATCATTTGTCAGACAACATTAAGTCAAGGCCGTTCGCGATACTTTAAATTCTTTTCTGTTCCGGACTGGGTTTGACGAAGGCTTGAAGCGAGGAAAAGCTCGCAGATTATTTGTATCGGCTGGTTTCTTCCCCCAGTCGATGATCGACAACTTGCTAAAGTTGCACAGGTTGTCACGTTGATGGTGATCTCGCATCATGCTAATCCGCTTGCGTATCGCATAGGTGTTATTGAATCGATTGTCGGGACTTTTTTCCTTCTTTCTTCTTCGTTTTACTATCCCCCGAAACAGAGTCTGATGTCCAGTTCCTCACCTAGTCGTGATTCTGCAGAGTCATTCGATGCAGCGAACTTCAATTTGCAACAACCGTTTTCGCCAGCGGGTGATCAACCCCAAGCAATCGAGGCATTAACACGTGGGTTCAAGGAGGGGCGTTCCGCTCAGGTACTTCTTGGGGCAACTGGAACGGGTAAGACCTATACGATGGCAAATGTGATTGCCAATCTCGGGCGTCCAGCATTGGTTTTGAGTCATAACAAAACATTGGCTGCACAGCTTTACAGTGAGTTTAAAGAGTTTTTTCCCGAGAATGCCGTTCATTACTTTGTCAGCTACTACGATTACTACCAGCCCGAAGCCTACATTCCGCAGCGAGATGTTTACATCGAAAAAGACGCCTCCATCAACGAAGAGATTGATCGTTTGCGTCTTGCAACGACAAGTTCTTTAGTCAGTAGACGGGATGTAGTGATCGTTGCCTCCGTTAGTAGCATCTATGGCTTAGGATCGCCAAAAGATTACAAGGAATTGATCGTTCCAATTCATCGCGGTGAAAAGGTGAGGCGGGATCATCTGTTGATGAAGTTCGTTGAGGTGCTATACGAAAGAAATGATGTCTCCTTTGAAAGAGGTAAGTTTAGAGTTCGGGGAGATTCCATTGAATTGTGGCCGAGTTACGAGGAGTATGCGTACCGCATCGAGATGTGGGGTGATGAAATCGAGCAGATATCAATCATCAAGCCGATTTCAGGCGAAACGATTCGCACGTTGGATCATGTCTATGTGTACCCAGCGAGGCACTTTGTGATGCCCGAGGATCGAATCCAGCAAGCACTAAAAGTCATTCGGGAAGAACTCGCGCAGCAACTTGAGCTTTTTCAGTCCCAAGGTAAGTTGCTCGAAGCTCAGCGTTTAGCGGCGCGTACTCGCTTCGATCTTGAGATGATGGCGGAGGTTGGGCATTGCCCGGGTATCGAAAACTACAGTCGTCCGTTATCCGGAAAGCCTCCGGGGGCAACTCCGGATACACTTTATGATTTTTTTCCAGAGGACTTTATTACCTTCGTGGATGAATCGCACGTGACGATTCCACAGGTGCGGGCAATGTACTCGGGTGATCGTAGTCGAAAAGAAACCTTGGTGGGTCATGGATTTCGTTTGCCTAGCGCTTTGGATAACCGTCCCTTAAAATTTGAGGAGTGGGAGCAGCGAACAAAACAAATCTGTTTCGTCAGCGCGACGCCCGCTGATTATGAATTACAGAGAACGCAGGGCGAGGTGGTCGAACAGATCATTCGTCCGACGGGACTGTTGGATCCCGTTATTGAAGTTTTATCGGCTCGTGGCCAAGTAAAGCACCTTTTGGACGAAATTCGCGCCAGAGCCGAGAGGGACGAACGCGTGCTAGTGACTGCATTAACAAAGCGACTGGCGGAAGACCTTGCTACATTCTTTCAAGAGCAAAATGTTCGCTGCCGCTGGCTTCATAGCGAGTTAGATGCATTTGAGCGAGTTGAATTGCTCAAAGAACTGAGGACAGGCTGTTTTGATTGCCTCGTTGGCGTGAATCTGTTGCGTGAAGGGCTCGATCTTCCCGAGGTTTCTTTGGTCGCAATCCTCGACGCTGACAAAGAAGGTTTCCTTCGCAGCGAAACCAGTTTGATTCAAACGATTGGTCGAGCCGCAAGAAATGCAAACTCGAAGGTGATTTTGTATGCGGACAAGGTCACTGAGGCGATGCGTATGGCGATTGACGAAACCGAACGCCGTCGAGTGATTCAACAAAAATACAATCAAGAGCACGGCATCATTCCGCAAACCGTCCGCAAGGCAGTGAGAGCTGGCATTGAAATGGACGCTGCGAAGCGACGCCAGACAGCGGTTGCAGCCCAGGAAGCCAATGAGTCGCAGTCCATTACGATCGAGTACGTTGAAGCTGTCGAGCGAGAAATGTTGAATGCAGCCGAGTCGTTGGAATTTGAAAAGGCCGCTTCGCTAAGAGATCGTGTCGTGCAATTGAAAGAAAACCTTGGCAAATCGCTCAGTGAAATAGATTTCGAATCCAAGCAGACGAGTGGTGGAAGGCTGAAAAAGGGTAGAAAAGGCATGCGTCCCAAGAATAGTAATGGCAGGACGAAGGTCCCTCGTCCTAAACGGCATTAGTTGATTCGCCGGTGGCGGACTCGATGCCTGTAACTCTAGTTTTAGGCGGCTCGATTTTGACGCTTCATTTGTTTGCGAAGACGTCTTCTCTCTGACTTGCTCATCTCATTCCAATCGATCTCTTCTTCGCTGATGGCGTCCTGTTCGTGATCAAGGACATCCTTGTTCTGCGGAATTGGCTCGTTGGTTTTTCCGCCCCCAGCAGCTCGATCCCTTGGTGGTGTCCCTTTACGGTGATCGATCAATTCAAAATCTGGCGATTCTTCGATCGTATCGACATCCATCGCTTGATCGCATTTTGGTTTTCGCCTTGAAAACCATTTCTTTCGCCGTGACTCTGTTTCAGTGATCGGGTTACCCCGATCTGGGTGATCAGATTCAGGGTTCTTCAAGTTGTTCGAAGCTCTTTGCGATCGTGATGACTTCGCGAGTGCGCGACGATCGGTGAATGATTTCCTCAGACGCAAGAGCCATCGCAGTGGACTGGTGGCTGCGAGCAAAAGACCACTCACAAGCTTCTGCAGAGAAGTTTTTTCATCTTGTGCTGTTGCCTTGTCTTTCCCGTCGCTATCAGGAGCTTCGTTTTCCGCGACATTGTTGAGTCGTGATGAATCTGGCCACGCAATGGAGTCAAGCTGACGAATCTCTCGATAAATTTGACGCAAGTAAATCACAAGGGAGATGAAAAGTAGGTTACACCCCAGCAGCATTGAAGACGTTGCAAGTATCCACAGAAGATTGGAATTGACGTATTCAGGTTGCCAGATACTAAATTCAGAAATGGTTAAAAAGACGGTGGCAACAAGAACGCATGAGGATGCGTAGACGTTCGCTCGAAGCTCCATGAACAGCCGAGCAACCAGGGTTACGCCGCCAATGTTGACGAGCAGCCTCATCCAATCTTCTCCTGAAAGGAGGATGCGACGTCCAGTTGCAGCATCGATCACTGCACCGCTCCAACCCAAGAGATCAATGACTAGGTTTGCCAGATGTAAGATGGCGGCGATAATCACCAGACGCCAAATGCGATAGTGACCGGCGTAATCGTTATTCCGATAGCGACGTAATTGATAGATCATCAAAGCCGCGCCGGCGGAGGCCGTCGTAAAGCAAATTAAAGCAAGCTGGCCAAAGCTATTGGGTTGGTCTAATTTGAACGGTCTGGCGATTTCAGCGTTCTGTAGCATGAAATCGGAACTCGCGCTGTAATAATTTCCCAGGCTGAGAAGTAGCGACAAGCTAATGGTCAAGCCGACGAATGCCAGAAGACTGCTGAGGTGAATCGGAACGAGAGAAAACCAACGTGATCGAAGCCGCCGCTTTACTCTTGGCCCATAAGCTTGCTGAGGGCGTCTTGCGACTGAATTTTCGATTTGTATTTCCGAACTTACATCGTGATTGGCTGAGGTAGATGGACGCTGGGTGCTAAAAAGCACCCTCCTGCGGCGATCGTCTGTTCGTCGCTCTACCGTCATTTCCTCAACGCACCTCTTGCCAAATAACAGCCGAATGGACTGCAGTCTTAAATTCTTCGTGCTGGAGCTTTTTTTCGTCCAAAGAGCCCGCCGATTTGAGACAGTTACCGTAGAAAAAGGTATCC
>JADHOA010000303.1 GCA_016779185.1 Rubripirellula sp. | reverse complement strand
AGGTGGAAAAAGAATTAGAGCAGCCGCTTGATGGTAAACTGGTCATGGAAACCGAGAGCGATGAATCATCGAAAGAGACTGGTGTTACTGCAAGCGATTCATCGAGTGTGAAAAATCAAACCGTTGATTCGAAAAAACAGGCTGCTAAGAAGTCGGTCCAGCAGACGGTTGCAAATCAAACGCAGCACGATACTACCGCTTCGACAACAAAGCCGGCGGCAACACCGGCAGCCCCAGCCTCTCGGTCTGCGGCGCCAGTCACTCCATCAACGTCCTCTTCGTCAAGTTCTGCATCTTCCTATTCCGCACCTTCAAGTGCGACGCAACAACCTGCACAGTACCGGTCTGCACCGAGTGGTGGTTTTGGAGCGGGGAGCGGCAGAAGTGGTGGTGGTCCAATCGGCCCCTTCTCTGCTTTGCTCTCTTTGGCAGGTGCTGGTGCAGCCGCGATGCTTCGTCGCAAAAATACCTCGCGGTAACCAACGGGGTATCGAATGAACATGGATCAAACGGTAACAGTGCAAAGAAATCGGTGGATGGTCGTGCGAGAAGCGATGATTCATCGAGGCTTGGGGGTGATTGCGACTTTTCGAGTCACCGTGATCCTTGCAATCCTCTCGCTTCTGGGGTCGCTCGTACCGTTCTACACACAATGGTTTGAGCTTAGTTTTCAACAGACACTTTCTGGTCAATGGTGGAGAGTCCTGACGGGGCATTTAACCCATTTTGGGACTCAGCATCTTTTCTGGGACTTGCTGATGTTTGTGGTTTTAGCTGGACTTTGCGAAATGGAAAGTCGACGTCGGTTTATCCCGTTGTTAACCATGATCGCTTTGGTTGTTTCGTTCTCGGTCATGTTTTTGTGCAGAGATATTGTTAGCTATCGAGGGCTGAGCGGTATCGACACGGGACTTTTTGTTTGGTTTGTCGGTGATCAGTATCGCTTGAGTCGTAAGGCGGGCGACAGACGATTTGCTCAGATGTGGCTTGGTTTAGGTACCTTGTTGTTGGGGAAATTGTGTTTTGAAATGATCACCGGTGAGTTGCTTTTCGTTCATGTCGACGGGTTCAAGCCTTTGGTGGAGTCTCATGTTGCTGGAGGTTTGGCGGGTTTGGTTGCAGCATTCCTGTCGAGCCGTGGCAAGTCGGTCGATACATGAGCCAGGTTTGGAGCGCATCGATGTCGCATCGGCTGAATAAGATGCTAGGCTAATGACGGTTTCAATCCGTCAATTGCAAGTTTTCGGTGTCTTAGAAAAGCTTGGTGACAGGAGCGAATGGTCAGGAAATATCTCTCTGGGTTTTAGATGAAAGATGTTGCGACACGGTTTCACCTCCTTTGTCTTCTGGTTTCTCTTCATTCATTCATGTCTCGGTTTTGCAGCGGACGCCAGCGCCGATCAAATGTTGCCCGCTGGGCCGTACGTCTTTGGTTATACGAATCAACTGAGTGTTGTTGCGGGAGAAGAGCTCGCGTTTCATTGTTCTAGCTCGGCCAAGAAATTGGAGATGACCGTCAAACGATACGGTGCGAAAGACACCGTTGTCTTGTCCAACAAGATTTTCGAGGCATCCGAGTATTCAATACCTGATCGGGCATCTTCGCATGGTTGTGATTGGCCAATCGCGACGACGCTGACGATTTCTCCGGAATGGCAGAGCGGCGTTTATTTGGCCACGCTTGCTACGGTGTTTGATGACGTCCCGTCTGATGTTTCAGAAAAGAAGAATGCATCGACACAATGTTTGTTTGTGGTTAGGTCGAGTGAACCGGGTGCAGGGTCCAAGATCCTTCTTCAGCTTGCGACAAACACATACAACGCGTACACCAATTGGGGAGGCCATAGTCTCTATGCTTACCATGATCGCGATGGTATTCAGGGCCATCGTGTTTCTTTTGATCGCCCTCTGGCATCGCAGTTTGAAAAGTGGGAGTTGCCTTTCGTGCAATGGGCCGAGAAGAATGGCTATGTGATTGAATATGCCGTTAATAGTGATTTGGAGTTTAGGCCAGAGTTGCTGAAACATTACCGACTCGTATTAAGCATTGGGCATGATGAATATTGGTCTTCGGCGATGAGGGATCACCTTGAGGCTTTTATTGGTCAGGGGGGGAACGTTGCATTTTTGAGTGGTAACACCTGTTGTTGGCAGGTTCGAAGCGAAGATGACGGGCACGCATTGACGTGTTGGAAGCAGTGGTACAACGTTGATCCTGTCTTTCGAACCGAGCAAGAGCACTTGTTGAGCACCCTTTGGAGTCACCATTTGGTCAAGCGACCAGAGAATGAGTTGACCGGCGTGGGATTTCTTTGGGGTGGCTATCACCGCAGTCATGGTCAATTCATGGATGGCCCCGCATCGTTTGAGGTGCATCGTCCCGAGCACTGGCTGTTTGAAGGAACGCAACTTGGTGTGGGTGATCGTTTCGGAGGTGCAGATTCAATTGTTGGGTACGAGTGCGACGGATGTGAGATCGAGTGGCGTGAAGGGAAACCTTTTGCCACCGGACGAGACGGGACACCAAAGAACTTTGTGATTCTGGGGACTTGCCCAGCGCAATGGGCAGCAGGTGATTCGCACTGGTACGATCGTTTCCCCAAGGATCGCGTCGGAGCAGCGGTTTTTGGAATCTACGAGCGTGGTGGTACGGTAGTCACCACCGGCACGACCGACTGGTCTCATGGTCTTCGCGGTGGCGATCGGAATGTTAGTCGAATCACAAGTAATCTGCTCGATCGCCTTTCAAAGTGACGGGGTCGTTAAAACGATTGTTGTGAACTTAGAAGACAAGTGAGAGTAAAGAGACGACTCACCGGTCTATACGGAGTGCCTGCTTGTGAAAAGCAGGGAACCATGTGCTTTTGGGATGAGTGCTTGGTTCCAGCAGCACCGAATGTGTTGCACCACGGTACCAAAACATTCTTATGCTTTTTGTTGAGCTTCCAAGAATATTTTTTAACAACGGAAACTAGCTGGTAAGCAGTAGTCGAGCCACATTGATGTAAATGATGATTCCAAGAATGTCAACAATCCCAGCCACAAACGGATTACTCATCATGGCGGGATCAAGTCCAAGACGTTTAAACAGCATCGGCAAGGCTCCGCCGCAAACGCATCCGCAAAAGATCACTAGTAACAAAGTGAGTGGGATCACCAACGCTTCGAATGGTGTAGGAGCTAAGAAAAAAGCGACCGAGTAACCGATTAACGCCAAGAAGCCTCCTAGGATTAATGCAACGATTACTTCGCGTCGCATGACCACGGGCCAGTCTCGGAAATTGACATCGCCGCTCGTCATCGCCGTGATGACAAGTGTTGCAGATTGACTTCCCGAGTTGCCCCCGGCACTGATGATCAGTGGGATAAACCACACAAGCCATTCATATTGAGCAAGTTCTTGATCGTAATGGAAGAGTGCAAATGCGGTTAGCAATGCCGCAAAGAAAAGAATCGTTAACCAGATTCCCCGTTTCCATGATAGGACGAGCAATCCAACATCCAAAAACGAATCTTCTAGCGGAGCAACCGCAGCGATCCTTTGGGCGTCCTCTTCTAGTTCTTCTCGAATGACATCGATGACGTCATCGTGAGTGATAATTCCTGCAAGGTGCCTCGCGTCATCGACGACAGGGATGGCGAGTAGATTGTACTTTTCAACTTTTTGTGCAACATCCTCTTGGTTCTCCGTAACCGATGCCGCGACCACGTCGGATTCCATCATTTCCGCAAGCGTTTTACTCGGATTTCCCAACGAGGAAACTAACTGGCGAGTAGAGACCACACCGAGTAGCAGTTGATTTTGATCGACCACGTAAAGGTAGTAAATGGTTTCGAGTTCACCAGCCTGGCGACCGAGTTCTTCAAGTGCTTCCCGAGCGGTTAGGTCGGAGCGTAGCATTGCAACTTCGGTTGTCATCAAGGCCCCGGCGGTTCCCTCTGGGTAGGCGCCGAGTCGTTGAATGTCGCGACGAGCGTCGACAGGCAAAAGGTTGAGGATTTTCGCCACCCGATCTTCGGGTAGGCTTTGCATGAGGTCAACGCGGTCATCGGCCGCAATTTCGTCCACCAAAGCAGCAACTTCTGTCGCTTGCTCTTGATCGAGCATTGCAACTTGTCGCACTTCGGGGAAATAGCCGAAAATCTCGGCACGACGTTCTGGGTTTGCATACTGCAAAACTCTCCATAGATCGTGGTCGTCCAAACCCTCCATGAACTCTGCGGTGCGACCAGCGTTCAAGGCAACACAAAACTCTTCGAGTTCCACACGATCATCATTGGCCAGCATCTCTCGCAATTCAGGCAGAAACAATGTGTTGACCATTGGAATGCTCGACGAGTAATGAGATAGGCGTTGCGGGTGGGGGAGACGTGTTTAGTCGCGGTCTTCGCGTTTGTTGCAAACGCTGCACTCAAGGCATGTTGCGAACTTGATGATGATTAAGGCGAGGGGTGCGAATAAGTTTGCGAGGATTTTTGAACGTCTAGAATACTGAGGTTCAACGTGAAGGTTCAACGTGAACCAAAGGGTTCAACGACTGCAAAGGGCCGTGGTGGTGTTCGTGTGATTTCTAAGTTCGAACTCTCTGCGGTCCCTCACATGCCGGTGAACTTGTCGGTCCGCCATTAGTACCCAAACGAATAACGCAGATGATCGCTTGTTAGCGGATGGCATCTGCGTGCATTTCGTTCTCGTAGGAAGGATCGCCAAGCTTCTGGCAGCAACTAATTGCTTACTCGCTCGACGTAATCGCCGGTGCGGGAGTCAATCTTGATCACGTTACCTTCTTTGATGAAACCTGGAACAATAAATTCGGCTCCCGTTTCAACTTTGGCTGGCTTTGTGACATTGGTCGCTGTGTCGCCCTTGGTGCCAGGGGCACACTCGATCACTTCGAGTTCAACCTGATTAGGTGCTTCGACAATAATTGGATTTCCATTGTAGATGGTCATGGAGCAGGCCATGCCGTCCTTGAGGTACTTCCAAATATCGCCCGCAATGGCGGAGGGAACTTCGTATTGTTCAAATGTTTGTTGGTGCATGAACACGTAGTCTTCACCTTGTCGGTAAAGGAAAGAGACTTCCGTGTTTTCAACGTCCGCTGACTCTAGGGAGTCACCACCTTTGTAGGTTCGATCCAGAGTGGTACCGCGTACCAAGTTTTTGAGTTTGCACTTGTAGAGTGCATTTCCTTTGCCAGGCTTGACAAATTGCATTTCCGTCATGATGTAAGGTTCGCCGTCAATTTGAACCTTGAGTCCTTTACGGAAGTCGCTTGTGTTATAAGTAGCCATATAAGGATGGCTCCATCTTGAGGGGCTGTGTGTTAAATATTCATAAAACGGATTGTCAGCTCGAATGATACGCGACGAGTCAACAGATCAGTCGGACGAGATTCTAGCGAGAAGAGGGGAGTTTGTCCCGCCCGCTTTGGATGGGTTTGCACAGGAAATTTCGTTATCTGCGGCGGATTGGCGGGTTGCTATGAAAGTTGCAATCCGATCCAGCTCTCAGCTTCGCTCACTTTTGGGACTCACGCCCGAGAATTTAGGAAATGGGGGGGATCACAGTCGCGAGGAACCCAATTTATTACCTAGCGAGCAGGATTTTCCTACCTTTGTACCGCTCGAGTTTCTTTCTCGAATC
>JADHOA010000302.1 GCA_016779185.1 Rubripirellula sp. | reverse complement strand
TATGTCATTCGCACCCGCATTTCTTGGCTAGACCAAACGTGGCCAATTGAATTAACACTTGCCGATCGATCCGCCATGGGATTTCGTCTACTCATTGGACGAGAAGCGATAAGAGGTCGAATGCTAGTTGACTCAGGACGATCCTATCTTGGTGGTCGACCGATGAATCGAAAAAACCCAAGATAGACTCGTACCATTTGCATCAATGTCCGCCTGTCAATTTTCCTTTTCTACTCCAACGAACACAAATGCTTGTTTTGAAGTAACACCAAAAATCGTTCCTAGTTTTATCAATGAGCTGCTACCCCCGTTTCCACGGCTAGGTACTTTCAAACAAACAACCATACGCGTCAATAATCTTTGCAATCATGAAATTAGCCATTTTGTCACGAAGCTCAGATTGCTACAGCACTCGTCGACTGACTGAAGCTGCTTTAAATCGAGGCCACGAGGTAAAGGTGCTCGATACTCTTCGATTCTCGATCGACCTCGCTAAAGGCGAACCAGATCTTTATTTTCGAAGCAAACACTTGAGTCACTACGATGCCATTATCCCTAGGATCGGGGCCTCGATCACCTACTTTGGTACCGCTGTGGTTCGGCAATTCGAGCAGATGGATGTATTTTCCGTGGCGTCATCGGCTGGCATTTCAAATTCGCGAGATAAGCTGCGATGTCTACAAATTTTAAGCCGGCACCAAATTGGGATTCCGGAGACGACGTTCGTTCGCGAAAAGCGTGATGTGCTACCAGCGATTGAACGCGTTGGTGGAGTGCCCATCATCATCAAGCTTCTCGAGGGAACGCAGGGAGTCGGGGTGATTCTGGCCGAAAGTGTCAAAATAGCAGAAGCGATTATCGAAACCTTACAAAGCACAAAACAGAACGTTTTGATTCAAAAATTTGTTTCGGAAAGCAAGGGTCGAGATATCCGCGCATTTGTCATCGGCGATCGTGTGGTCGCGGCAATGCGACGGGTCGCTCAAGGCCAAGAATTTAGAAGCAACGTCCATCGCGGAGGTCGTACCGAACGTGTCATTCTTGATGAAACCTACTGCGAAACGGCAGTAAGGGCTGCACAGATCATGGGTTTACGAGTCGCGGGTGTGGACATGCTCGAAAGCAGCGAGGGTCCTCAGGTAATGGAGGTAAATTCATCCCCCGGACTTGAAGGGATTGAGACCTGCACCCAGCTTGATATCGCGGGCGCGATTGTTGACTATGTTGCTGCTCAAGTTGATTTTGCGGATGTTGATCTTCGTCAACGCCTATCAGTAAGCCGAGGATATGGCGTTGCAGAGTTACTTATCCCAGAAGGCTCAGATCTGGTAGGAAAAACCATCGATGATTCTGGCCTTCCTGAACTCGACATCAATGTGCTTACGCTTTATCGCGGCTCAACCGTTATCCCTAATCCACGTTTAAAACGTTCACTCGAACCCCAAGACCGCCTGCTATGCTTCGGCAAACTGGAGGCGATGCGAGGCCTTATTCCAGAGAAAACGCGAAAAAGACGTCAACCAAAACTTCAGCAACTCTCTCAACAATCATTCAAGTCGAATGCCAAAGATTCTTGATCGCCACTGGAAAATCCCAACCAAGTCTATTGACACATGGCGTGGCAAAGAGATTCCGAGGAATCAGCGGAGCAATGTTTTTCTGCCTGTAAGCGAGAGCTATAGCGGCATCTCATTAAAGATTCCCATACAAATCCATCGGGGCGAAGATGACGGCCCGGTTGTTTTTGTCACCGCTGCGCTGCACGGTGACGAGTTAAATGGAACCGGCGCAATCAGAGAATTAATCTGTGATGAATCGTTGAAACTGCAACGCGGCGCATTGATCCTTGTTCCGATTCTAAATCTACTGGCATTCGATCGACACAGTCGCTATCTACCTGACCGTCGCGATCTAAACCGTTTCTTCCCCGGCTCAAACAAGGGAAGCCTAACGGGTAGAATCGCACACAAAATCTTTAGCGAAATCGTCGCAAGATCTTCGCTTGGTATCGACCTTCACACCGCTTCGGTTCGTCGTACGAATTACCCGAATGTGCGTGCAGATCTTTCGAATCCCACAGCGAGAAAACTAGCAGTGGAATTCGGCAGTGAAGTAATTCTCGATAGTACGGGCCCGGATGGATCGCTGCGAACGGAGGCTACTAAACGGGGCGTACCTACCGTTGTAATGGAGGGCGGAGAGGTATGGAAAGTCGAACCGGCTATCGTTGCAACGGCATTAAGAGGAATCAAGAACATCCTGTGTAGCCTCGGAATGATTAATGATCCAGTTGACCGCCCCGAATCGCAGGTAATCATCAAGACTACCAAATGGATTCGAGCCGACCGGGGCGGATTCTTGCAGTTCCACGTTCGACCAGGACAGGTTGTGCAACAGCATCAGCCATTGGCAACCAACACAAGCCTTCTTGGGCAAGAAAAGAACGCACTGGTCTCTCCCTTTAGTGGCATCGTGCTGGGAATGACAACTCTACCAGCAGTAAGTCCGGGTGAGCCAATTTGCCATATCGGTCAGCTAGAGACGGATTCCCATCGCTGCGAGCTGATGGAAAATCGAGCTGAAACCGAAAGCCTTGAACGCCGAACAGTGAAGGACCTTGCGTCAAACGTTCTGGTGAAATCGACGGAACACGAGATGCGACCTCCGAATGATAACTGAACATCGAGCATAAACTACTCAAAAACCTTAGGTTGCGATTGAGCCCCCAAGTCTGCAATCCTACTGAAACAAGCAAGTGTTGCTGGACTGACGTGATGTTCAATCCCCTCTGCGTCAACTGCTGCCGCGTGAGGATCAACCCCGATGGCCAATAAAAACTGATAAACAATTTCATGGCGTGCTCGACATCGGTGCGCAAGACGCTTTCCCTTTGCCGTCAGGCGAACCGGCTTATACGGCTCTGTGTCCATAAGCCCCTCATTCTGCAATCGCCCCACTGTCCGATTGACCGTGACGTGACTCACCCCAAAGTGTTTCGCAAGATCCACAACGCGGCAAATACCAGAATCTTCCGTGATTTCCGCTACAGCCTCGACATAATCCTCCGCAATCTCCGTTGAGTGGTCGTGCCGAGTCCGCTGATGGGGTAGAGCCTGCTTTGGATGATTCGGCATGTCATGACTCACAACAATTGGAAAAAAGATCACAAGAAACACGAAAGAGAATCGAAACCAAGCTTACTTAGAATTGACATAATTGTAGCCCATGCTACAATCCCTTCAAGGCTCCTGTAGCCTAGGCTACAAATCCCTGCTTTACAGAGGCTTACGTCCCGCAACTATCTTTCTTCTTTAAATCTCATGAACGCGTTAAACCCGTTACGCTGCGAGAGAAAAAACTTGTGGTCCAAATTCATCTGGATCGGACTTGTGATTCTTAATGGCTGTTCAAGTCGTAGTGCTGACAATGTGTTACATGAGCCCTCAAACGAAAAAACCATTTCGGTAGTGACAACAATCGGAATGCTCGCCGACATCGTTCGTGAGGTCGGTGGAGAACATGTCTCAGTCACTCAACTGATGGGACCAGGTGTAGACCCTCACCTGTACAAGCCTAATCGAGATGACATTCAGAGCATTCTCGATTGTGACCTTGTTTTTTATGCAGGCCATCATCTCGAAGGGAAGATGGCAGCAACGCTGGAAAAAATCAAAAATCAAAAACCTATCATCGCTCTCTCTGAACGACTCGATGACAAGTCACTGATTCTCGATGACCAATCCCAAGTCGACCCGCATCTGTGGATGGATGTATCTCTATGGACTGGTTTATTAGATCCAATCGCAGCCGAATTACAGCGAGTATCACCTGAACACTCAGGAGTTTTTGAGAGCAATTCCAAAATGACACAGCAGCGTTTAATACAACTTCACCAATACGGCTTGAACGCAATCGCTTCGATACCAGAAAGCCAACGCACCTTGATCACGTCTCATGATGCATTTCGTTACTTTGGAAGGGCTTACAATCTCGAAGTATTAGGAGTTCAAGGAATCTCCACGGAATCCGAAGCGGGATTACAACGGATTAACGAACTGGTAGACATGATCACACTGCAACAGATCCCAGCGATTTTCATCGAGAGCAGCGTGCCACAAAAAAATATCGACTCTCTCATTGAGGGATCGCGAGCTCGAGGTCATTCAGTCAGCATTGGTGGTGAACTCTACTCGGATGCGATGGGGGAAAGCGGCACGCCAGAGGGTACTTATCTAGGGATGATGGCACACAACATCAAGACAGTGACAAAAGCACTTGGAGGTTCAGCAAAAGAATTTCCCTTAGTTGAACACGGTTCTCTCCAAGATGTGAAGTGAGAGAATGCAGTCATGACTGAAGATCCAAAAAATCAATCCCAGAACCAGGATAAGCGGACACAAGCCGTACCGCTTTCAGTTCGAGATCTAACGGTGGCTTATCATCGCAAGCCTGTACTTTGGGACGTCGAATTTGAGATCCCCACGGGATCGCTCGTGGGTATCATAGGTCCAAACGGAGCAGGCAAGAGCACGTTGCTAAAATCGATCATGGGGATCATTCCGATGGCCTTCGGAAAGGTTGAGATTTTCGGCCAGCCCTATCGAAAATCACAACAGCGGGTCGGCTATGTTCCGCAAAAAGAGAGCGTCGATTGGGATTTCCCTGTGACGGCTTTAGATGTGGTAACCATGGGACTTTATAAAAAAATAGGGTGGTGCTTGCCGGTTCGCAGTAAGCATCGCACGGAAGCTCTACAAGCGATGGAACGTGTTGGAATAGCGGATCTCGCTAATCGTCAAATCAGTGAGCTATCTGGTGGGCAACAACAACGAACCTTTCTCGCTAGAGCTTTGGTTCAGAATGCTGATCTTTACTTAATGGACGAGCCATTTGCAGCGGTTGATGCGGCTACTGAAAGTGCAATCATCAAAATGCTGCGTGTCATGAAGTCAGAGGGTAAAACCGTAATCGTCATTCATCACGATCTTCAAACGGTTGCCTCGTATTTTGACCACGTCATTCTGCTAAACATGCGAGTGGTTGCTGACGGTCCGGTGAACGAAGTATTTCATGAGGATAATCTCAATAAGACATACGGTGGACGACTCACTTTACTAGATGAAGTTTCTGAAGCGATGAGGCGCCGGGAGCGTTCAATATGAGCGTCTTGCCATTGATCTTGGCTAAATTTCCTCAAGCCGCTCAAGTGTTCCTGTCGCATGTTTTCGCTTTAGTAGAAAATCGAGTGGCAATCTGGGAGCAGATGCAACGACTTGCTTTGCTGCAGGACTACAACACGAGAGTTGTTCTATTTGGAACTGCGACGCTTGGCTGCGCAGCAGGGGTGGTCGGAGTTTTTACGCTGCTTCGAAAACGCGCGCTCATGGGTGATGCAATTAGCCACGCAACGCTGCCAGGCATTGCGATCAGTTTCATCCTTGCAGGCACATTCGGCTGGAACGAGAAATCGCTTCCAATTCTCCTCGCTGGCGCTACCGCGACGGGCTTGCTGGGAGTCGTCTCCATTCTCGCCATTCGCAACCTAACTAAATTGAAGGAGGATACAGCACTTGGAGTTGTGCTCAGTGTTTTTTTTGGTGCTGGGGTTTCTTTGCTTGGCATCATTCAGCAGATGCCAAAAGGCCATGCTGCAGGCTT
>JADHOA010000301.1 GCA_016779185.1 Rubripirellula sp. | reverse complement strand
TAGACCACTAACGACCGTACCCTCGGAGCTGACAACGATCTCGGTTTCACTGCCGTCCCCATTTGGACTCAAAACCCCATCCACGAGTTGATATTCGGACAACTGAAACTGAGTGTTGACCACGTTACCGAGGCTTCCGAAATCCCTTGTCTGCACCTTTGCCGTTCGAGGATCAATGCCGGATCGATAGACGCCGCTGCCTAGTCCATCGCCCCCACCAACGATGTCGGCGAGCGAAAGCCCTTCCCCCTTGAGCCGAGCGATTTCATACGAGACATTACGTTTACTCTCGGTGAGTCGAGTCAATTCAGATTGATAATGTCGCAGTGCCTCCTGCGAGATAATGCGATCTCCGCGTGTTACCCCAGAGAAAACTGCCTGCAACTGGTAATACTCTTCCTGACCAATCGGATCCAACTTGTGATCATGACAGCGAGCACAATGGACAGTCATGCCAACGGTACTCGTCATCACCTGAGAAACGATGTCATCTAAATCAAGCGTGCGTGTTGCTCGTCGAAGCTGCGGGCTTTTGGTCTCTACCTGCCCGACAAAATCCCATGGCCCCGCGGCCAAAAAACCAGTAGCGACCACGGCATCTTGATCGTCGGGCCAAAGTATATCCCCCGCTAACTGCTCTTGCAGAAAGCGGTCATAAGACTTGTCTTCGTTCAACGCATCGACAACATAGTCTCGATAACGCCAAGCATTTGGACGCCGTTGATCCCTCTCAAAACCGTGGGTGTCAGCGTAATGGGCGAGATCCAACCAGTGGGTCGCGTATCTCTCACCATAGTGCGGCGAATCCAACATCCGATCAACCAACCTCGCCCAAGCATCAGGGTCGTTGTCGGCGAGAAATTCATTCACTTGCTCGGGTGTTGGCGGAAGCCCTAGCAAATCATGGGAAAGACGACGGATCAAGGTAATACGATCCGCCTCCGGACTTAGCCGCAAACCCTTTTCACTCAGTCGCAGTCGAATAAAATCGTCAATCGAATCCGCGGCTGGAGAATGGATTGGCTGAAACGCCCACCAAGACGTGTCACCACGACCAAGAACAGCAATTTGGTAACCCTCGGGCCATGATGCGCCACTCATGATCCACTCTCGAAGCACTGCTAACTCGGAATCATCAAGAGCGTCACCTTCGGGTGGCATGCGAATCTGGTCACGACTTTGCCCAGATACGAGTTTGCCAAGGCCACTCGCTTCAAAATCCCCGGGTACCACCCAGCCATGCTCAAAGAGATCACCACCGGTGATCAACCGCACATCGTTGTCACCGCTACCGTCGTGACACCTCAAACAATGTCGTGAAAAAATCGGCGCGACTTTCTCCACAAAGAAAGAGTCACGATTGGCTGCCGTCAAGGTATTTACCGGCAGATGACAGAGAGCCAGACAACAGAAAGCTTGGACCCGTAAAAGGGCAGACAGGATCTGCGGCGATTTCAGAGACTCCTCTGAAAAACAAACCATTTCTGCCCCTCACGAAATTAAGTTGGAACGAATACCAGCGTACACCAGACTCACGATGTTGCTGCCGACTTCTTAAAAATACGAAAGCCACAAAAAGCAAGGATTAGTTCCACGCGTGACTGAATCATGCATTCGCTGCCAGCCTTTCAATAACGCACACAGATAACTCAGCCCAACTAATTACCCGAAGGCTTGGGATCGATTGGAACCAATGGAAATTCAGTGGATGCCGTTCGAACCGTTGACATCATTTCTGTCAGCTTTGCCACGACGCCGGGATGCTCGCTCGCAATATTGCGTGATTCGCTCACATCGTTGGCTAAGTTGTAAAGTTCGACCTCTAGGTTTCCCTTGAACATATTTTGCCGCACAGCCTTCCAATTACCAACGCGAATGGTTTGCTGCCCACCATAACTCGGGAACTCGCGATACAAGTAATCTCGTTCGACTTGTGGTTTACCCAAAAGAGTCGGCAACAACGAAATCCCATCAACACTCTCAGGAACCGTTGCACTCGCGCCGACGACGTCGAGCAGCGTAGGCAACCAATCTTCAAAACCACTCACAAAATCGCGCTCACTACCTTTCTCGACTCGCCCAGGCCAACGAACCAGCGTAGGAACTCGGACTCCTCCCTCGTAAAGCGATCCCTTGAGTCCTCGCAACTCACCAACACTCTTGAAGAACTTGTAATCAACCTCCTCATCCAAGTGAGTCGTTCCATTGTCACTACTGAAAATCACTAGCGTGTTATCGGCCAAACCTAACTCATCAAGCGTTCTCAGGACGTTGCCAACATAGTGATCCAAGCGAGTAATCATTGCGGCATAAGCAGCGCGAGGTGTGAAGTGTGGCGTGTAACCGTAACCGGCACCACGTGTGAACGGAGGATCCTTCCACCCAAGATCTAAGTAAGGCTGCAAATCCTCATCGGGAACATGCAAAGCAACGTGAGGAATCACGCTAGGGTAATACAAAAAAAATGGCTCGTCCTGATGATCATGGATGAACTTCAATGCCTGCTCATGAATTCGATCCGGCGCGTAATCCTGACCCTTGAACGGATCATAGGATTTTGGATCGGCTGGATCCGCCCCGACTTCTAGGGACGCATGCCCAGGTACCTCTGGATCATTCTTCAATGCGACATGCTTGTCGTTATCCCAGAGGTAGGACGGGTAGTAACTGTGTGCGTGTGCCTGGCAGTTGTATCCAAAAAAACGATCGACCCCTTGATTCAAGGGACGCCCTGTCGATTCGGGCCCGCCGAGTCCCCACTTACCAAAAGCGCCGGTCACGTAGCCTTGTTTTTTGAGTAATTCTGCAATCGTCACTTCACCATCCGGAATGGGCCATTGTCCTTCGGGTGGTGTCGACTTGTTGGCTCGTACAAAAGCGTTACCAGGATGCTTACCCGTCAGAAGAACACATCGCGAGGGTGCGCAGACGGCGTTACCGCTGTAGTGCTGGGTCAACTTCATTCCTTGGGTCGCAAGTCGATCAAGATTTGGGGTCTTGATTTTTTCTTGACCAAAACAACCCATCTCTCGATAACCTAGGTCATCCGCCAGGATAAACACAATATTTGGCTTTGCTTGATCGGCTCCCGAGGCAATCGAAACCATTGACTGCGACTGACACAATCCAAAAGCCAATACCAAGGTCATTAACCAATAGTTCTTAACCAAACGCTTCATCATTCGCTCTCAAGTGTTTTTTAATCGGAAGCTATTTTCGCGGAGGCATAGTTTACACGATTCTTCTGCCGGATGGCTAACTTAACCGTGCGATCAAAAATCAAGTGTTTCAATAACTTTGCCTACCTTCAATCCGCAACCGAGCGATACGGTAGACCTCAGAAATCACAAGCGAGCATCCGGCAAATTGGTCAAACGGAACCAAACCGACCTATCCTGCGTCCAACCCATCAGTGTTAAATTTGTCGATCGAGAAAGCCAACGCCGCACCAGTGGTTCATGGCTTCGCCCAGCCCAGTGATCGTCTATGGCTGATTCATTACAAGACAGGTACCAAATGCAGTACAGCTAGTATGATTGTGAATCGATTTTTGGCGGTCGAGTTCGCCAGAAAACAGCTGCTTGAAAATCCGCCCCTTGCCTTGGCGCCATGATCACCACGCGCAAACCCCGAGCAAACACTCTTTTGATCCCGAACATCGCTGCATGCACAAACGCAAATCATACCGAACGAACCAGCGAAACCATCGACTTGCAATCGAACGACTGGAAGCGCGTGATCTGTTGGCTGTTGACTTTGACTTCAATTATCTGCCGGGTGCTCCGGTGGGATTCAACGATCCAGTCAACGGCTCTGCATACCGAACGGCACTTGAATCCGCGGCGAGTCGTCTTGGTTCATGGCTCTTGCATGATGCTGTCATCGAAATCGATGTCAGCGGCTACGCATTTGATGGAACCTCGATCGGAACGGCGGGATCTTACGTTGCACCGCCTCTGCCGGGCGGCGGATTCGTACACCATCTGATTCCGGAAAAAATACTCAATGGCAACGACTTCAATGGATCGGATGCTGATGGAAACGTTGACATTTACTTCTTTGATGAAAACGACATTTTCACCTATCAACTCGATCCATCCTTAGGCATCGCAGATGATGAACTAGACTTTCAAGCCTTGGTCATCCACGAACTGCTACATACCGTTGGCTTTACCAGTTCGACCAATGCGTCTGGCAGAGACGATAACGGCAAGGGCACCTCTACACCGGGAACCTGGTCGGTATTCGATCAATTCGTTTCGGATGTGAATGGCAATCGATTGATTGACGGCGACCCCAATTCACCGACGGCGTTTCGGATGGATCTGGCGGCTTGGCAGGTCCACAGCACCGGTGGTCAAGGCCCAAACGCTGGCCTTTTCTTTGATGGCCCAACGGCAAAATCGGTTTACGGAAGTCGAGTACCGCTGTACTCACCCAATACCTTTAGGATCGAATCCAGCGTCGCCCATCTCGACAGCGAAGGCTACCCCAACAGCGATTATATTTTTTCACCGCTGACTCACCTGATGTCTCATGCCTTGGTCGATCGAGCAGTACCACAGGAATTAACGCTACTTGAAAAAGCAATTTTAACCGACCTCGGATTTCGGGTCCGTGAAGATGTACCACCGGTGATCACGGCACCTGATCAGCTGATCATCGAAGCCAACACACCAAGCGGATACAGTGGATCCGATCAACCGCTCACCGAGTTTATCGGATTGGTAACAGTGACCGATCAGCTTGATCCTGCACCGGTCTTTGAATACACCCTGCCAACCGACTTTAGCCTCGGCGAACGTCCGATCCAATTGGCGGCGACCGATCTATCGGGCAACCAGACGTTTTTATCGCCCGTCATGGCAATCGTTGATACCACGCCACCACTCCTTGAGGTTACTCCGACGACACTAACGGTCGAGGCAACCAACGCAGCAGGCTATCGATTTGATGAACTGAGCTTTTCAACGCAAGCCACCGACCTCGTCGACCTCAATCCCTCGATCACGGATGATGCGCCGGAGTATCTGACACTCGGTGCAAACTTGGTCAACTTTAACGCCACGGATTTTAGCAAGAACAGCTCGATCAAAACCGCAACCATTTTGGTGCAAGACACAACGCCACCCAATTTTTCACCGCCAAGCAGCCTGGAAATCTCGGCAAACCGTCTCGACGGCGCAGACCTGACCAACCTTCAGGAACTTCACCTTCTTTCTAGTTTTGCGTCTGATCTCGTCGACGAAATTCTCGACCTAACCGCTTCCCCAAATTTCCTACCACTTGGCACCAGCGAAGTCGTTTTTTCGGCGATCGATGATTCCGGAAACCAAACCGACGCCACCGTCATGGTCACGGTGGTTGGGCCTTTTGACATGGGTGATGCACCTCCAATCTACCCCGTGCAGTTACATCGCGACGGAGCACGCCATCAGCCCTCAAACCTCTACCTTGGGGAACAGATTGACTTTGATCTCGATGGAAATGTCTCAAGCGATGCCACGGGTGACTCACCTGACGAAGATGGTGTTCGCATGCTTACCACACCAATCGCTTCGAACTCATCCACCAACGTTACCAGTTGGTTCGTCACTGCTAGCCAGAACGGTTTTATCGACGCATGGATCGACTCCGATCACAACGGCAATTGGGACACACCCGGTG
>JADHOA010000300.1 GCA_016779185.1 Rubripirellula sp. | reverse complement strand
CAAAGTGAGTCGATGTCAAACGGTGACTTGGATGCGTCGCAAAAGCGATTAGTCGAAAAGCGATATAAAACATTTTTACGAAAAGGGGCGAAGCTCGATTCGCAGCAAAAGGCTCAGCTTTCACAGATCAATACGCGTTTGGCTCGACTGTTTGCCAATTTTAGTCAAAACGTGATGGAGGATGAAAAGGGTTATGTGACCTGGATTGCCGACGAAAATGATCTCGCCGGTTTACCCGAAAGCGTCGTCAAGGCGATGAAGAATGCTGCGACGGAGAGAGATTCCAAAGGCGGCAATTGGGCGGTCACCAACACTCGTTCTTCGATGGATCCGTTTCTGACGTATTCAGATGTTCGTTCATTGCGTGAAAAGGTTTGGCGAAATTATTACAGCCGTGGTGATAATGGCGATGAGTTTGATAACAACAAGATCATTACCGAGATTCTTGCACTGCGTGCTGCTCGAGCGAAGCTGCTTGGCTATCAAACGCACGCGCACTGGCGAATGGAGCCTACGATGGCAAAGGAGCCGTCCGCCGCGATGGAGTTGATGTTGAAGGTTTGGCCAAAGGCTGTTGCTCGTGTTCGCGAGGAAGTGGCAGATATGCAGGCGATAGCTGATCAAGAGAATGCCGGCATCAAAATTCAGCCTTGGGACTATCGCTATTACGCAGAGAAGGTGCGCAAGGACAAATATGATCTCGATTTCAATGAAGTGAAACCGTATCTGCAGCTGGACAAGCTTCGCGAGGGGATGATGTGGGCTTCCACCCAGCTTTATGGATTGCACTACAAGAAAATTAGCGGAGTCCCTGTTTTTCATCCGGACGTTACGGTTTGGGAAGTCACCGACGCGGAGGGGCAGCACGTCGGTCTTTGGTATCTGGATCCTTATGCACGTGAGGGTAAACGCAGTGGTGCGTGGATGACTGACTACCGGGCGCAAGAGAATTACAGGGGAAAGATTACTCCGATTGTTTCAAATAACTCAAATTTCATTGGGGCCTCCGATGGCCAGCCGGTTCTAATCTCATGGGACGACGCGGTGACGTTGTTTCATGAATTTGGGCACGCATTGCATGGTCTACTCTCTAAGGTCAAGTATCCCTCGCAGTCTGGGACGAACGTCGCACGCGATTACGTTGAATTTCCATCACAGGTCAACGAACATTGGCTCGACACATCGGAGGTGCTAAGTCGGTTCGCGGTGCATTACCAAACTGGCGAGCCAATTCCTCAGGCGTTGTTAGACAAGATCAAAAAAGCTGGGACGTTCAACCAAGGTTTTTCGACGGTCGAATATCTAGCGAGTGCTTTGATTGACATGAAAATTCATCTCACCGACCAGCAGGGAATCGACCCCGATCGCTTTGAAAGAGAGACCCTTGATGAGATTGGGATGCCATCAGAGATTCCAATGAGGCATCGCACTCCTCAGTTCATGCACATCTTTAGTAGCGATAGCTACTCAGCTGGCTACTACAGTTACCTATGGTCGGATGCTTTAACCGCCGACGCCGCTGAAAAATTCACCGAAGCGGGTAGCTTCTATGATCCTGCCGTTGCAAAGAGTCTTCACGACAATGTGATGAGTATTGGTGACACGATTGATCCGGCGGAAGGTTTCAGGAAATTCCGAGGCCGCGATGTGGATACCAGCGCACTTTTGCGAAAGCGGGGTTTTCCTGTCGATTGAGTTCTTGAGGGGATGGGAGGTGGCTGAAAGTCATCCGCCACGAGTCATGCTCATTACCACTCATGTAAAAGATGACTGTTAATATTGAGCAAGCCGTAGCCTCTTTTGACGCAGAGGCTACGGTGTTTTGCTGAGGTGATTGTTGGTTGAATTGACAATATCGCTTTAGAAATCCACCAATTCCGCCTACTCACCGACAAACACCTCGATCCAGCCGTCTGCGTGGCGAGTGTCAAAGCACTCCTGCAGCGGTTTCCGGTTAATGGTTTGGATACCTGTATGTAATTCATACTGCCACCCGTGCCAGGGACAGGTCACACATCCATGTCGCACCGTTCCCTCGGCTATCGGCCCGCCTTGGTGAGAGCACATGCCGTCTAGAGCATAGGTTTTTCCTTCGCTCCTGAAGATTGCAATGACCGTTTTCCCGATTAATACTTCGATTGCAGAGTCGTCCGCCAATTTTTCAATCTCGATTGCCCTCTTCCAGGAATAGTGGGCACGTCTGGAGTCATCCGAGTGATTTGGCGGTGCGTGGTGCATAAAGCGACCGAGAATTTGGATAGCGGATATTTGGCGATGTGAAAGCGGAATCGGATCGTGGTCAGTTTTCGTGAACCATGTTCTCAATTTGCCGTAGTTATCGTGAATCGCTTGAGGCGATACAATCATGAGTGGTGGGCGGAGATTTATCAACCGTTGGTCGGTCAGTTGATCCGTGCCAAAGTTCGTCTTCACCTAGAGCGGAGTTCGTCGTCAGGTGGAGCGGAGCAGCGCTGGAGTCTTGCACTCCGGTGAGAGACCTCAGGCCGCCTCGACTGGGCTGAGATGACATCAGCTGTCTCACCCCAAAGATATTTCAAAAATGACGCGGTATGAGTTCGCTGGCGGCTCGGTATCTCCTCACGATGCCGAGCCTTCCCTCCTATGAACAATGAGATTAGAAGATTAGACAGTCGTGCGATTTGTAAATTGCACAGTTGCAGGCCAGCTTGTCAATTTGAAGCAACAATAAGCAAACGACTTGGAAGATGTAAAACTTGGAGACACCAGGAAACGTGATGAATCCCATTCAAACGATCGTAGCTAGTTCAATGAATCGTTTAACGACCGCGGCGTTTACACTCGCGGTCGTATTCAATGCAACGACCCTTTTGGTGGCACAGGAAACGCCAACACAGGATAAAGAAATGAGTTCGGAAATTAAGAAAGTCACCGAAGTCGAGGGGATCTCTGAGTATCGACTCGGCAATGGCGTTCGAGTTCTCCTGTTTCCGGACGACAGTAAAGAGGTTGTCACGGTCAACATGACCGTCTTTGTGGGATCTCGCCACGAGGGCTATGGCGAGGCCGGTATGGCCCACCTGCTTGAGCACATGCTCTTCAAAGGCACTCCGACTCACCCTGATATTCCCAAGGCATTAAAGGATCGTGGAGCAGGCCGCTCGATGAACGGTACCACTTGGATGGATCGAACCAATTACTACGAAACACTGCCAGCTACCGGTGACAATCTCGAATTTGCTATCCGACTTGAAGCGGACCGATTGTTGAATAGCAATATTCGGGGTGAGGATCTTGAAAGCGAAATGACGGTTGTTCGCAACGAGTTTGAGCGTTCGGAAAATTCGCCATTTCAGGTAATGCTGCAGAGAATGCAGGGCGCGGCGTACGAGTGGCACAATTACGGAAAAACAACGATTGGTAATCGGAGTGATATTGAGCGAGTGCCGGTTGTAAAACTGAGACAGTTCTATCGAAAATATTACCGCCCCGATAACGTGATGGTTATTGTGGCAGGGAAGTTTGAGACGGACGACGCGCTAGGGCATTTGCAAAACTACTTTGGCACGCTCGACATTCCAGAGACGCCGATCGACCCAACCTATACGACGGAACCCGCGCAAGACGGCGAACGAACCGTTGTGGTTCGACGTGTGGGAGAGACTCAGTTAGTCGGCGCCGCCTACCATATCCCGGCAGGCAGTCACCCTGATTATGCTGCCGCAAAAGCGCTCGTTTATATCTTGGGTGACGAACCCAACGGACGTCTTTACCAACAACTGGTAGAGCCGGGAATTGCCTCAAGTGTGTATGCAAATTCATACGCCTTCACGGAACCGGGTTTGCTTTTTTCGCTCGCGGAAGTTCCATCCGATGGATCTCTCGAGTCTGCCAGAACCGCTCTGATCGATGCGATGGAAAAATCTTTTATCGACCAGCCTGTCACGGACAAAGAGGTGCAGCGGGCAATTCAGCAGATCCTGAAACAACGTGAACTTTCGGCCAGCAATACTGATCGTATTGCCGTCTCTCTCAGTGATTGGGCGGCACAGGGTGATTGGCGTTTATACTTTCTCTTCAGGGACTACATCGAGAATTTGACGACTGACCAGGTACAAGCAGTTGCGGAAAAGTATTTTCTTCGCAACAACCGCACCGTTGGTTTATTCATTCCAAGTGAAAAGTCCGAGCGAGTGCAGATACCCGAGGCGCCAGATCTAGCACAAATGCTTGAAGGCTACAAAGGCCGAGAAGCCGTTTCGGCCGGTGAGCAGATTGATCCCGATCCAATCGCAATTGAAAAGCGTACCTATCGCGGTGATCTCACTGCCGGTATTCGCTACGCGATGCTTCCCAAAAAGACTCGCGGTGAAACCGTGACCCTATCGGTTACGCTTCGTTTCGGAAGTGAAGAATCGTTACGTGGCAAGGTCGGTGAGACGGAGTTGCTCGGTATCATGATGGCGCGTGGCACCAAGTCACTCGATTATTCGGCAATTGAAGACGAGAAGGTTCGTTTGCGTTTGCAGATGTCGGTGAATTCAACGATCGGTCTGCTTCAAATCTCAGCGAAAACCAAGCGTGAATTTCTTCCCGAAGTGGTCACCTTGATCGGTGATGTGATTAAGAACCCGCGATTCGACCGCTCGGAACTCGAGGTGATTCGTCGACAAATCGTTACCAGCTTAGAGCAGTCGTCGACCGACCCCACATCACTTAGCCGTCGAAGTGTCGACCGGCGATTATCACCGTACCCCGACGGACATGTCTTAGCAGTACAGTCGATTGAGGACGAGATCGCAATGTACCGAGGGGTGACGGTTGAGGGCATCGCGGAGCTTCATCAGCAGTTCATCGGCAATCAAGCGGGTGAAGTTACTGCGGTGGGCCAATTCGATGTGGAGGAGTTGAAGGCTTTGCTCGTTGAAGCACTCAAAGATCTGGAGGCGGATGAAGCCTACGTTCGTGTCGATCGCCCCGCACATCCGGACGTCCCCGGGTCCATTGATGCAATTGAGACGCCGGACAAGGAAAACGCAGTTTATCGCGCAAGTCTTCAGGTGAATCTAAGTGATTCGGATCCTGAGTTTGCAGCGTTGGAGTTGGGGAACTTTATTCTCGGTGGCGGTTCGCTTAGCAGTCGACTGGGGAATCGGGTTCGTCAGCAGGAGGGATTGTCCTACGGTATCGCAAGCTACACCCTACCTCGTTCCAAGGATAATCGCGTAGACTTTATTGTTGCTGCGATTACCAATCCCGGGCAGAAAGATCGGTTGGTGACGGTAATCAATGAGGAACTTGATAAGATCCGATCCGAGGGAATTACCGAGACAGAATTAAGTGAGGCCAAGGCTGCCTATCTACAGGCCGCTCGTGTTAGGCGATCGGATGATAGTGCGTTGAACCAAGAGCTACTTGGCTCTCTCTTTAACGATCGGACCTTGCAGCACGTTGCCGATCACGAGGTGAACATTTCCAATGCGACCGTCGAGAGCGTGAATGCGGCGATAAAAAAATACATCGATCCGCAAAAGCTTGTGATCGGTGTGGCGGGTGATTTCGCTAAGGTACAGGCCGGAAATTGAACCTCGATTGATCAGGTTGGCGGCGACTCTGCTGTTTGGGTCGTCGCCGATTGTTCTCTGCAGAGGCATGAGACGCAAAAGCGGTCACATGAGGGAGTCATTCCGGGTTGTC
>JADHOA010000299.1 GCA_016779185.1 Rubripirellula sp. | reverse complement strand
CGTGTTTACAATGCTTGGAGCCAAACGCTCTTAGAGATTCGGAACTTGAGCAGCGAGAGCGTATTGGTAGTTGCCGTAGCGGTACGCGTATTGTCGGTGGGTGATCCCATTGAATACGGTCCCCGCCAGATTTGCTCCGGATGCTTCCAGACGCTTGGATGTCCGCGTGAGGTTGTCGAGTCGACTTACGTCACGCATCACACACATCAGGGTGGCATCGACCTGTGAGGCGATAGCTAATGTCTCGCCAGCTGACAAAACGGGTGCTGTGTCAAAGATGACGTAAGCGTAGTGCTTTAAAGCCTCTTGCATGAATTCCTCAATCGCCGCTGGGTTCATCAAGCGGTGTGGGCTACGATCAAGTTTTCCAGCAGGCAGAATATGGACGAGGTCACCGAGCGACGTGTTGACTGCTTCTTGAAGCGAAATTTTGCCAGAAATCACCTCGGTGAAACCTGGGCCAAGTTCCACACCAAAGATTTCGTGTTGGTCGGGACAGCGGAGGTCGGTGTCTACCAGCAGAATGGTTTGACCTGTTGCTTTGGCAATCGATAGTGCCAATTGAGATGTCACGCTACTCTTTCCTTCACCCGACATGCTACTAACCACCGCAATGGATCGAGTGTCTTTCGCTTTGGTGGAAAGCAGCAAGTTGGCACGAAGCGTGTCCACACTTTCTTCGAATTGCCGAACCGTTTTTCGTGTACGTACTTTTGATGGCAGACGTGCCACTTCACCCATGACCGGTGCGATGGGTAGGTCGTCCAGTGTGGAACTGTCGGTGATCCGTTGCACGCGGAATTCCATCAGGAAACCAATTGCAAATGGAATTAAAAAGGCAACACCAGCAGCCATCAATACCTTTTTGTAGGGCATGGATTCGATTGGCGAGTTGGGTGGCTGAGCCGCAGCGAGACTACGAACGGTACCGCCGTTTTGACGTTCCGTCCGGATGGCAGCGATTCGGTCACGTAATTTTAGGAGCACTGAATTTGCGACTTCGAGTTCTTCTTGAGCAAATTGCAATTTGGCAGTCTCCCCACCAAACTGTTCCATTCGCTGCCGCTCTTGCTCGTATTGTTCCTCAAGGATTGCCAGTTCCGATGCGACCGCATCACGTTCGCGCTGCTTGGCAAGGCGATTGGCCGTCTCTTCCTGAGCCCGGCTCATGCTTTGGGCAGCCAAGTCTTGCTCATATTGTTGTTTCTGGCGAGCGATATCGATTTCTGCGAGTCGCTGACGACTTTCGATATCTTCATCAGCTAATTTATTTAGTGCTTCGAGGACGCTCGGGCGAACGTCTGTTTTTACTTGCTCTAATGCAGCAATTGCTTCGTCTCGTTGCTGCTGAAGATCTTGGTAACGAGGGCGATCAAAACGAACCAGATCTTTGGTTTCGAGATCGAAAATCATTGCTTTGAGCGCGTCTACTTTCTTTTGAGCTTCGACGACCGTTGGTTCTTGATTGGTGGCAACTCTAATATCCGCCTCGGTCGGCTCGTACCGTTCGATGGTGATCTTGGGTTCTTTGAAAGCAGGTGGTGTTGGGGCTGGAGTGGTGTCCTCTTGCTCCATCTTGTTCTGGGCGTCCATGACCGCAAGTTGCACTTTGAGATCCGTGATTTGGCCGCGAAGCTGCGAGATTAAAGCCATGCGACCCTGATCTTCTGCTACCGACAATCGTTCACCAGGAGCGAAGCCAAGAAGGTTTTGAGATAGCGATTCGACCGTTTTACGACGGTCCTCCACGTTGTTTTCCCAACGCGTCAATTCTGGTGCGAGCCATTTTTCTAAGTTCTCCACACGGCGGCTGTCGAACGCTTCGCGAGTTCTTAGGTAGGAATCAGTGATCGCGTTGGCGACCATCGCAGCAGCATCGCGATCGATATCGGTGTAGCTGATCACAAGACGTTCGGCCGTACCACCGCTCGCAATCGTCAAGTTCTTGCGTAGGTTGACCTCTGCTAGCTCGGGATCCGATAAACTTGGTGCTTTACGCAGTGCAGGATCTGCAAGCACTGGGTCGAGAACAATTGGATTGAGAATGATCGGTTTTTCGGTTGTTGAAAGATTCTTTGCGACCGGCATCACACCCTGGAAAACAAGGTAATCCTGCTTCGCTTCCAGCCAGTGCTCCGCACGATATTCTGGAACGAATGTTTCGATCACCAAGATCGCCGCAATTCCAGCTAGCAGAGTGCCGATCGGCAAAGCCCACGTCCAGCAGCGACGTACGGTAACCCAGAGGATCCATGGGTTGAATTTACCTTCCTTCAGTTGGCCAAACTCTGGCGTCTGAACGGCGGTGAATCGAACTTGACTGTTCTGTTGATTTGACATGGGCGAGGATCAGTAGCAGTAAGGTGTTTGCTAGGAGGGACAAATCAAACGCACATTTTCCGATCTGTGCGTCTCGAATGTGTAAGCGTAGGTTACGATGCGGGCACACGCACAAAATCTTTTGCAGACATGCTCTCGATCGGCCGGTAAAGGTTTTCCCAATAGACCTTGATGAGCCAAAGCAGGCCAAACGCGAAGGGGATCATTAAATAACCGGTCATATCGTGGATGGTGTGTCGTAGGCCCGGATCGTCAATCGTTTGATACATCAAACCAACCAGAGTGATTCGAACGGCATTCACGAATAATGCGGTAGGAATCACCGAACAAATCAGCACGAGTCGGTCGAGCCAAATTCGAGTGACCATGCAGGTCCAAAAGTAGGCGAGTGCGGCGACACCAATGAAGATTCGCATCCCCGAACATGCTTGCTCGACCATCAATTGCTCTTCACCAAGCCAGATCGTGTGGCCTTCGGATACAGCTGGCTGACCAAGGACCCGCAGCGAAATGGTGCTTAGTTCGGTCGCGATCCCCTGCAGCTTCCAGCTCAACAGTGTTTCGGCCCGATATGGCATCGGAATCATGAGCAGCAAGAACATGATCGCAGGCAGTGCCCACTTCATTGCTTGAGGCCCCATCAGAAACCAAGCGATTCCCGTAATCATCGGGACAATGGACCAGCCATCCAAAAAGTCAGCGTACACAAGGCGACCGACAAGTCGCATGACGATGGCCATTCCAACGAGTGACAGTCCCCACGGTGAAAGTTTTGCACGGATGCCGGGGAAGCTGTCGCGACGGTGCCAGCAGAGCATGCCAGCCAAAAATGGAACCAGATAACCGTGTGAGTAATCAGGTTCGTTCCGCCAAGCTTCTTCGACCCAAACAAACGTCGGCCAATACGAATAAAGAAGAACCGCGAGAATCCCGGTCAACGGAAACTTGTAGTCGCTCCACACCTGAGAAAAGGTCATCAGGTACAGTTTTTCATTACGTGCGATTGACTTATACGCACTGTTCCCAGAGGAAACCGCGTTGGCTGCCGCACTATGATTTCGTTTTTTTCGTCTGGATCTTGCCATTTCTTCCGTCTAGCTGCGTCGGAGTTGAAACCGTTTTACGGCAATCACTACATCGCAAATATGCAACAGCCACGTGTCGTTTCGCGGCATCGGTTGTGCGGAGGACTTTTCAAAATACCACCCCCGCAAGACATCCATCGATATCTCGACTGTTCCACGCTAGTGCCCAAGTGTGGCAAGGTCAATTCGCCGAGCCGCCCTATTTGCGAACTAATAATCAAGGTCGCCGATAACCGTTTCAATCGTTACGAACCGCCTCGCTTCACCACGCTCTACGATGCGTTCTCATCCAGCTTCGCGATTCACGTTTGAACCTTCATTGAATCTTCATGCCCGTGCTGCTTAATGACGCAATTGGTTGTCGTCTCGATGCTGTGTGGTTATTTGAAGCAGTGGAACTCTTGATCAACGCTAGAAAGAACGCTCACTGAATCCCGCTGTACACATTTACTCTTTGAAACTCCATGATTTGATTTAGACTGCCGGTAGCCATTTTGCGTCGCACCGGGAACGTCGACTTCGACGCAACGCTCATGATCATCGATGAACTTTAGTATGAGCGTCTTATTGTTCGAAAGCGACGCGAGTCGGATTGAAATCTCCCCCCCCGATCAACCTTCTGCACTCAAATCGATTCATCTTTCTCTTCGTGGTCGTTTCTCTGCTGATTCAAAACAAGTGCCTTCAATCGATGCACGCACCGTTCACAAAGCATCGTTATCTTTGCAAATCATCTTTCACCATCCATCGTACGTGCGTTCTAGGTTTAGGGGCATCAAAAACAGGGGGCTCGTTTCAACGGATATAAGTTGGCGTTTGGTAGCGGTCTTAGGGCTAGCAAATCGCCCTTCCCGTCTGTTGGCAATTAGACAGTTGGGTAAGTGCTGTTCATTACTGGGCGTCTGATCGCCACGGTTTTGATGTCGATTGGATGCGCTGGGTAAGCGAGTTCGGAGATGGGAGATTCATCGATCGATTGAGGCCAACGCTGAGCGGTTTTACCGACCCGGATGTTGTATCGAGTTGCCCGATCGCATTGCATGAGGCGTGACTCTGGGGTCGTTTTCCTCATGCGAATTCTTTGCTTGTCGCTGGGTTCCACCAACTGGGTTCCACCATCTGGGTTCCACCATCTGGGTTCATTGTTCCGTTCTCTCCGCGACCCCATCCATTCTCTTAGCGAACGGGGAGAAACACTTATTGGCGTCGCAAATTCGGAGTCGCTGCCCGGGAATTTTACCTAGCTCCGCTACTTTTTCTTGTTTTGCTTCTTTTTTGCGAGCTATGGTTCCGACGTAGACCAAGTAGTTCCCGCGTGGCGTTGACAGATGAGCCGTCCGTTTTTTGGAAATAGTACCGACGGTTGAGGCAGCAGATTGCCAGCGCCGCGATCGGCTTTGCAATCGCCCTTTAGCTGATCGTTTTCCGTATTTCCATTCGATCGCCGGCGTTTGCTCTGTGTCTTGTATGGATGCATCGAAACACCAAGGTTTGCGACCCACTGTCTGTTACAAAAATTACTAGTTTCTCAAGCCGCTAGGCGGAGAGTCGTTCATGTCCACGTTTCTAATCCTCGGAATGGTCTGCTGTGTTTGTGCGGCGAGTTCCAGTCTATTGATTGGAATCTTTCGATCTGCTCCGCTCGAGGAAGATTTTGACGCGAGGCCTTCGCATCGGCACCAACAAGCATTTCCAAGCAATACAAAATCAAATCGTCGCGAACGTCGATCCTCCAACAAAGGGAGACGTATTCACTCGGAACCCGCGCACTCGCAGTTGAGGCGTCGAGCGGTTTAGGCATCCAAATCAGGTTGATGAATTGGGACAGATTGCCAGCCAAGAGTGACGCAATCATTCCATTAGGCGTTTGGTTTTTATGATTGCATGGATCTCATCAAGCCCGAAATTGACGGTAACCCAATAAAAAAAGGACACCAGAATGATACCGGTGTCCTCTTTCGTTTGACCTGAAACCGATGTCCTCGTGTTATCTCTTCGTGGATGCTCGATTTCTTTCGAATCAGAAAACAGACAGCTACTGAGCCGCTTTTTCTTTTTTGTACGTTGCCAAAGTAGCTCCGATTTCATCGTTACCACTGTTGTGCTGCACTGCTTTTTCCTGCCAAGCGATGGCCGAATCTAGGTCACCCATGACGTAGTAGACCCGAGCAACGGTGTCCAGAATCGCGGCATCTTTACCCTCTTTGAGTTCAGAGGCACGAGTGGCCGCTTTTAATGCAAGTTGTAGATCCGCATCG
>JADHOA010000298.1 GCA_016779185.1 Rubripirellula sp. | reverse complement strand
CTCGGTGAGGTTGGCTTTAACCCGTCCCAGTTCCGCTTCTAGATCAGCTTGTCGACCTTCAATTTCAACGACGCGTTCAGCTTGCTCCCCCTCAAGGCGTTCAAGTTCTGCGACAGCATTCGTGACCGCTTGAGATAGTTCGTCGATGTACTCGAGGCCTTCGAGAATTTCATCGCTGAGCACTTCGTTGGCTTGCTTGTCAGCAGCAATCTGTTCTTTAAGGAGGCTGAACTCTCGATTGCTGGCAGCAGTCTTCAGCTTGGCTTCTAAATCCCTGATTTTGTCTTCCCGAGACTGAAGTTGCAGTTGCTTGGCATCGCATGCAATCACCGCTTTTTTATGTGCCTCTTGTGCGGTGGCTCTCGTGTTAATGCCCTCCCGGATAAGGTTTTCACCTGCTTGGATTTGGCGCGGGCATCTCGCAATTTGGCCGCTGATATCTGAAACCTGTCGATGAATTCGGTGAAGCTTTTGAAGCAAGCTGGGGCGAATTTCAATCCTGTTGACCGGTGGCATATCGAGTGTCTTTTTGCGAGGAATGGAGGGATCGGATTCACAGGCGAGCTCTGCCGTCTGCTTTTCTCTGTTTCCGTCTTGGCGTCAAATTGATCCGCCTTGCAGATTAACCTTTCTTTTCAGTTCGCAGAAGCCGCCTGCGTATGGTTGTGTACCGTTTCATTCAAACAGATTTCAAAGTGAGTCCACCCAAGTTCATCATAGCGGGCCTAGTGCTCAGCCGGGTGTGACGCTTGGTTTTCATGGACGCAGTCTGGAGTTGGTGCCATGTTGGCACGACTTCAACCTCGATCGTTGCAAAAAAACTCCCGAGGCCAAAACATTGGCTTCGGGAGTTTCGCTGGGCTGTTTCGAGCTCAGTCGATGCGACAGTCGCGGTGATCAATCAGGCAGCCGGTTTGCGAGTTTGGCTATTGCGCGTCGCCATTAGCCAAAATATCCTTACCAATCCGCCATGATCATATGACTCGCTCTACGGCAACTGAACGCCGGAACATCGTTTGTCCCGACGTTATTGTGAGTCCCCATCATCCATTCATCGCTTAAGCAGCAGTCTTAAGAAAGGATGCAAGGCGATCGGCTCGCGAAGGGCTTTGCAGTTTAGCGACAGCCTTTGCTTCGATCTGGCGAACTCGCTCTCGAGTTACCTTAAAGATTCGTCCACACTCCTCGAGTGTGTAGCTGTAGCCGTCGACAAGGCCATATCGCAATCGGATAATTTCTCGTTCTCGATAAGTTAGCGTTTTCAACAGTTCATCGATCTTACTTTTCAGAATGCTGCCAGCTGCGTTGCGAACAGGATTATGACTGTCACCATCCTCGATGAATTCACCAAAGCTACTGTCTTCACCTTCTCCGACGGGTCGGTCAAGACTCACAGGGTGTCGACCGATATCCATCACGCGTCGCACTTCATCGAGCGGTACTTCGGTTGCTTCCGAAATTTCTTCGTAGGTTGGTTCGCGTTTGAGTTGTTGAGTCAAACGCTTCTGAGCTTGGCGCAGTTTGCTGAGCACATCGATCATGTGAACAGGAATCCGAATCGTGCGAGCTTGGTCTGCGATCGCACGGGTGATCGCTTGACGGATCCACCAAGTCGCATAGGTGCTGAATTTAAAACCACGACGATACTCATACTTGTCGACGGCTCGCATCAGTCCTGTGTTGCCCTCTTGAATGAGATCCAAAAATGACATGCCGCGATTGCGGTATTTCTTTGCAATCGAAACCACTAGGCGAAGGTTTCCACTGCTGAGTTGACGCTTGGTCGATTCATACTCTTCAAAATGACGACGTGCTTTGGTCATTCGATTGTGAAGGCTAGTGGGACTTTCCTGAGTGACAAGCATCAATTCACGTTGCTCTTGTCTTAGATCGGCTGCCTCATCGCGGCTCAGCAGATCATCTCCTAGCGTATTGAGGCGATCTCGGATGAAATTCATCCGCTGGGAGATCTCTTCGAGTTGGCGAAGAAGTGGGGTCACGCGACGGCTGCGTAGGCTAAGTTCTTCGACCAAGTGAAGACACTTCAGTCGGTTTCGAATAAAGCGTTTTCGCACTTCCACCTTTAATCGAGCTGAGGTGCTTTTTCTGACGAGTTGTTCAAAGTCGTTTTTGTTCTGTCGAATCAGTTGATCAAGAGTGCGCAGGTTGTGGGGCATCCTCGCGCTGATCTGTTCTTTGGTGAGGCGTTCGGTGAGCGATACCTTGATGGTTCGGTCAAACGGCAGGTCCCCTCGATGCACTCGGTGAAGAGTGGAGACGGTTGAGCGGAGAGCGTAGTCGTTTTCCAGCAATGCACGACGAAATTGCTTGCGAGTGATCTCAATTTTTTTTGCGAGTGCAATTTCTTCTTCGCGGGACAACAGTGGGATTTCAGCCATCTGGCTGAGGTACATTCGCACGGGGTCTTCGCTCGGGCGTGGGGAGTCTACAGCTGCGAGAGGAAGTGATTCCAGCTCTTCGTTGTCCTCCATCTCCGGAGCTGCCTCGCGCATCTCTGCCACATGGGGCTCGGGCGCCCGTTGAGGCTTTGATTTTTTGCCGGTCGCGTCGACTAACGCAATGTTATGTCGTTCAAGAGCGAGTAATAGCAGGTTGAGTTTCTCTGGGTTAACGTCTTCGTCTGGCAGGTAGCTGTTGACTTCTTCGTAAGTCAAAAAGCCTTCTTGGCGGCCGCGAGCGAGTAGGGAGTTAAGTTCTTGATCCATCAATTGCATAATTCAAAACCTCATGTTTTGCCAAGCCATCGTGGCTTGCGGGGGATGGTAATTGGGTCGTGTAAAATCCGTTTCGTGCGAAAGGTGGTGCGGGTTGCCTCCTGGGAACGCTTGAAAAAGGATTGATAAGTTAGGGGGAGGACACGAAGCAAATGATCAACTTCATCGTGATGTGATAATTTGCCTCTCAGAACAATGTTTTGCTTTGTTACTTGTTACTTGTCGGTTGGGGGTTGGATTCCATGTTTACTTCGTGCTTCTGCAATCATTGCCTCGAGGATCGCAACTTCTTCATCCTCGGGAAGTAGCTCCGAGGCGAGTTGTTCGATCTTTTTTGTTTGTTCGTGCGAGAATGCGAGTTCCCGAAAACGATTGATTACCGCGTTGTATCGCTGCTGGATGGTTTGAGGTAACGCGGTGCTGCGATTCTGTATCCGTTCCTGTAGTGTTACTAACTGGTTCTTGAGTTGTTCGTTCTCAACCAGCAGTAACAAAGAATCGATATCAAGCGGGTGGCCGTCGAATTCTAAATCTTGATAAGCGGAAAGCAGCATTTTCGCGGTGTTGGTTTCAAACCACTCTGGGTCAATCACCTCGACCGCTGTCATTGCCAGTTCGGGGCTCTCGATCAGTGTTTCAAAAAGATCTCGTTCCAGGCTTGCCAGCGATCGAAGTCGCTCCTGTTGTCGGAGCGATACATCTTGGCGTGGATTGACGAATCGCGAGGTTTCGGGAAGGAGCTCATCAAATGCTTCTTCGAAATCCGCCGACTGCTGCAGAGCGGCATTCGGGTCGTCTGATCGGTTGGAGGAAATGTGATGACTTGTTGGTGTTGGCTTTCGACTAGAGGTCGTTGTGCCAGAGGTGCTGCGTTTTGCATTTGCTGATGCATTTGACCGAAAACGCTCGCGTCGTTGACTTTCTTCCCGCAGGCTCTTGAGGCGTAGTTCAAGTCGCTCGGGTTTGAAGTTGAAACGGCTGGCCATTCGCATCAAAAGTTGGTCGGTTTTCAGCCCATCGGGGGCTTGCGCGACGATTTTTAGCATCGTGTCAACCGCTTGGGTTACCGCATGGGTGTCTTCAAGCAGATTGACTCCTTCGGTAAGCCTCGCAAGTTTGTGGTCAAGTGCGTCGGGTGCATCGTTGGCGAGTCTTTCCAGAGATTCGCGACCATGCTGTGCAACATAGTCCGCAGGGTCTTGTCCCTCGGGCAACGTCAAGACTCGCAGGTCGACATCCGCATGAACGAATAGCTCGAGTACTTCGTCTGCTCGATTCTGTCCGGCTTCATCACCGTCGAGCACAAGAACGACACGTTGTGCGAGCCGCTTAAGGATTTTGACGTGCTGCTCACCCAACGCGGTTCCAAGCACCGCAACCACGGGCTCAATTCCTTCCTGCCGGGTCATCACCACATCGGTGTAACCTTCCATGACGATCGCTTCGCCGCCCTTGCGGATCGCTTCCCTTGCTTGATCAAGGCCGTAAAGCTGATGTGATTTTCGGAAAAGGATGGTCTCGCGGCCGTTGATGTATTTTCCACCGGCTCGTTCCCCTAGCCGTTTGGCAATTTCGGGAATGATCCTGCCGCCGAGCGCGACCGGTCGTCGCTGCAGATCGAGGATGGGAAACATTAGCCTGCCGCGGAACATGTCAACGAAACCATCGCCGGACCGCTTTGCTGAGGCGATGCCCGCAGCGTGCGCAACTTCGCCGCTGAATCCTTTTTCTTTGAGCAGGTTGACGGCAAAGTCCCATGAATCAGGGGCAAATCCAATCTGGTAGCGTCGGCGACTCTCTTCGCTAATCCCTCGCTCAGCTAGATACTCGCGGGCTAGCCTCGCGTCGTCACTGGTGCCCGATTCAAGTTGATCAAAATAAGCCTTAGTGATTAGCTCCATCGCCGAAAACAAAGTGGGGCGATCGTCGGGTGAGCCTGGTTCTGTGCGCCGGCCACCGGTCAAGTCAGGGACAGCGATCCCTGCCTGCTCCGCAAGGGATCGAATCGCCGTGGGGAAGTCGACGCCATCACGTCGCATGACAAAAGAAAAGACGTCTCCGCCGATGTCGCATGGCCAGCACTTCCACGTTTGTCGTTCTTGATTCACCGTCATCGAGGGACGGCGATCGTTATGCCAAGGACATCGAGCCACGAAGTTCCTACCCTGAGGGCGCAGTTCGGTCGTTGCACCGACGACATCAACGATGTCGACTGCAGCGCGTACCCGCTCTTTCAGGTCGAAGTCCGTGGATAGGGACAAAATTCAACTCCGTGGGGCGCGTCAGGTTGATTCAACCTATCGATCAAGCACTCAACTCGGCGAATAACGAACTCTCTCGTCATTCCCCATCCCATTCTACCTTGAATGCGATGGGCCCATTCTACCGTCTAAGAGATAGAGTTGGGTCTCCGCGTCGCTATCTTCCTTGAACGTTTCGTCAAATCAGCAAGACGCTAACTTTCAATCGGTCCACCCTCTGCCTTGCGGCAGTCACTGGTCCATCCCAGGTTCCAGGTAAATTTCGATTGTTGCAATCCGTTGCGACTCGTGATGCAATTCAGCTTCCACGGCGGAGGCAGGTTTTCATTCCTCCCACGCACCCCGTGTTTCACGAGCGAGTTAAAAGTTTGTGATGGAGTTTCGAAATGGTCAAGGGCAATCTGTCTTGAAATTCATTCGGTCGTTACGGGAGTCAGGGCAAGGGACTCTCGTTTGATCAAAGAATTCAATTGGATGACGCCTGGTGTTTAGCCAAGAACATGCGTTCGCTACGCACGCGTGTATCGAGGCTTGGTCGCATTGCGGCACGCGCGAGTTTGCTTGGTGTCATCATCCGACGTCTGCCCACGAAGGCAATGTAGGCCTTTGTCGAGTGGTGACCGTTATTCTTGTGCTTTTGGCTCTCTTCGGTGCGGCCTAATTATGGTGGCGGTGCATTTCGCTGGACACATGGTATTTTGTCAGGCATATGGAATT
>JADHOA010000297.1 GCA_016779185.1 Rubripirellula sp. | reverse complement strand
TCTAAAATTGTTAACCGAGTGTGTATATTGAATCCGAAAACCGTGATTCAGGACAACCAGCGTTTGCCTTGATTGAGCAATTACCTCACGCTGCCCACCCGACACCCCTAGCTGCCTTCTCACAAAAATGATCATCTCGATTACCCTCACGATGCTGACGATCGCGGTGATGTTCATTGACGGAAATGGCATTTTGCCGCCCCCCCTCGCTAACCGATTCGCTAACCGATTTGTCTTCGTGCTCTCAAACCCACGCTTCAAAGCACTTTTAAACGGGCAGCGACCTGCACTCCCTAACCGCGTCTACTGGGGCTCGGCTCGTTTGACACCCCTCATATTCATAATCTCAACGTTGCTATTTCCGGGTTGTAGCCCGAGTGTAGATCAAACCGTGGAACCTCCACCGGCCCGTCCGCTGCGGATGATGGAATCGGCGTTAAGACGCGGGCAACTCCAGGAGGCTTGGCAATACGTTAGTGACGTGATCGAGCAGCATGGCGACGACCCCACGGTACTCAGCCAAGTTGCGAGACTAGCGCATGAAGTAGCAGAACCGGAAGAGGCGGCTAAGTATCTTGTTCGAGCTTGCGAAGCAGAAACCTATTCCAACCCTCAGCGTGTGCAGCAAGCAATGATCGCTTTGGTGGGTGTTGGAAAGCTCTATGAAGGACTTGATTTCCTTGAAGCAACCGTCACACAGCACCCAGATCAGCACGAATCCCGACGCTGGCTGTTTGACTTATTGATGGGAAGTGAAGATCGACAAGCAGGACTGCCGCACGGACGGTATCTCATTCGTGCTCGACAATTCGATGTTGAACTACTCAAGGCGTTAAGCAATACCGAGTACCGCACGATGGATGCTCAGCCACTGTTGCAGATGACGGAGCGATATCCGGATGACACACGACCGCTGCTTGGTGATGCGAGGCAAAAATTTGATGAACGCGACTACACCGAGGCGATACGTGTTCTCGATTCCATCACCGATAAGTTTCCGAAATTTGCTCCGGCTCAATCGCTTCTCGGACGAGCGTACGCTGGAAGCGGTGACTGGAAAAACTTTGAAACTTGGGCTGAACAAGTCCCTGAAACGGTTAGCAACTACCCCAACTATTGGCTGGCACTGGGTGACTGGGCACGTTCCAACGAGAAGTATAGCGAAGCCGCTCGATGTTACTGGGAAGCAACAAAGGTCGACCCGGATGTTCTTGAAGCATGGACAAAACTGAGTCTATCGCTGCGACGCATGAACTTGGATCCAGCCAACTCTGAACCGAACCGTTCAACAGAATCTAAACCGATGAATGTCGTCAGCAATGCGATTCTAGATCGCATCGACCAAAGGGCTTCACTGTTGAGTGGTTTTAATCAACAAAAACAAAAGTTTGAACGCACCGGTGAGGTGTCTCGCGAAACGGCAAGTGAAATGGCAAAGTCACTGCAGGAGCTTGGGCGACTCTGGGAAGCCGAGGCTTGGAGTTCGATTGCGATTCAATTACCTGAAGACGATTCCGTACCGGCTGAGGCCGTGCGAAACGTAATTGTGAGTCAACTCACAAAGGAAACGCCATGGCAGATCACTTCCAGCTTTCCGGAACTATTAATGGATCTCACCTCCCTCAATCCGCCATCACTTAATCGCGTTACACCAAATCGGATAAGCGGTGAACAGGAATCGATCGCCGGAACATCAAACAAACCGAGTATTGACCTGCGCAACGAGGCATCCAAGCGCGGCTTGAATTTTTTTGGACGTACCAGCGACCAACTTGATCAGCCGGGGATCATGCTTTACCAAACCCTTGGCTGTGGCGGTGGCACCATCGACTATGATCTCGACGGCTGGAGTGATCTTTACCTAGCCGCTGCTGAGGGTACACCACCTGCAAAGGACTCGTTGCCCAACGCAATGTTCCGTAATGAAAATGGTCATTTTCGTGACCACGCTTCCAATGCACAAATTGATGACCGAGGGTTTGCCCAGGGCATCGCAGTAGGAGACGTCAATGAAGATGGATTCCCTGACATCCTCGTTCTCAATTACGGCCCCAACACTCTTTTCATTAACAATGGTGATGGCTCTTTTTCGGATGCGACACTAAAACTCGTTGCCAATCCGCCGCAATGGTCTACCAGTGGTGCAATGGCAGACTTAGATGGAGATGGTTTATCCGATTTGGTCATCGTCAATTACTGTGATGGATTGGATCCCGTGCACGTTAACTGCCCGATGCCCAATTCAGATATTTCGAGGTCCTGCAGTCCCGTAAAATTCAAGGCGGCAACGGATTGTTTTTACCGAGCGACAACCGATGGCCAACTGATCGATCAAACCAATCAATGGAAGGGTCAACCCAGTATTGCTGGAAGAGGCCTTGGGATTGTAATCGGATCATTAGATCACCAAGCAGGAAACGATGTCTTGATCGCCAATGACATGACCAACAATCATCTATGGTCCCTTCGACAAGTTGTCGCTTCGAACTCAGACACGAAAACAGAAACCATCGCTGAAGCAAAACCCGAGCCAGCGATTGCCAACCACCAGTTGGTTGAATCCGCTATGCTGCGTGGACTCGGTGCCGATGATCGATCGCTTGCTCAAGGTTCGATGGGGATTGCATCGGGTGACTTGAATCGAGACGGAGATATTGACTTCTACATCACCAATTTTGACAAAGAGTACAACACGCTACACGACAATCGCTCCGCAGGCATTTGGCAGGACATTACCTCTGGGGTGAATCTAGCTGCCCCCACCATGCCACTAGTCGGTTTTGGCACGGAGGCGATTGATTTAAACTCGGATGGTGAACTTGAATTAGTGATTGCGAACGGTCATGTGGATATGTTTTCCCGGGGCAACGAAAAATCTCTCTACGATCACCCCATGCAAATCTTTGAGCGAGTTGGCGAATCGAACTATCAATCGATTGGCGATCAAATGACCGGCGATTACCTCAAAGGCACCCATGTCGCGCGAGCACTTTGGACGATTGACGCGAATGGTGATCAACTTTCTGACATGGTCGTAACCCATCAGACCGAACCAGTCGCTCTTCTTGTCAATCATTCTTCACAGATGGGTTCCAATATTCACTTTGAACTGATTGGAACCACCAGCAGTCGTTTTGCAGTCGGAGCCACCCTGCGTGTCCGATCGGGCGAACAGGTGTGGACTGCATGGCAACTCTCGGGTGACGGATACTTGTGCAGCAACGAGCGAACCATTCGATTCGGGCTCGGCAAGGAGATCAGCTCCTGCGATGTCGAGGTGGAATGGCCCAGCGGTTTGAAGCAAACCATTGAAAACCTCAAGACGGGTGCAACCTACTTGATCGTGGAAGCGGATGACGGTGCATTCCCGTTAAAATCGCTCTAATCATTCCATTTCCTTCTTCATCGGCTGCAGAATCATCTGCCGTGGGACCGCGTTAGGCATGTTGAACCGAGTGTGACGCGTTCAACATTCGTTCAGGCGATACGAGCGGATCCCATGGTCATCGTTCATCAACGATGCCATCATCGACGTGCCCCCCCAAAAAAACGCCCCGTCTGGGTGATCCCTATTTCTAGGCGAAAACCACTCAAATGGGGAATCAATCAGCGGGGGAACCCCGCTTCTCCCACTCTGATTGGGGCATCCCTGAGGTTTCTAATCGCCCGCCATGCGATTCTTCTTTTTGTGTAGCATTTTGGCTATTAAGTGAATCAATCCTAGCGGATACTATTTATGGGTTAATTAAATTCCATTATTTGCGATTTTGAGGAGGACTCATGAACAAGAACAAGAGCGAAAGACTCGGCTTTACGCTGGTCGAACTCTTAGTGGTGATCGCCATCATCGGCATTCTGGTTGGATTATTACTTCCGGCTGTTCAGGCTGCACGCGAGGCGGCACGAAGAATGAGCTGCAGTAATAACTTCAAGCAAATTGGCTTGGCAATGCACAATTATCACAGTGCTTACAAGCAATTACCCATCCACGGCGTAGGGACGGATACCTTGGGCGGTGCTGCCCCTGCCGGCAACCGCGGTGCGAGCACCAACTGGTGGGGAAACTGGGGTGCTGCAAACTCATGGCGTCTAAGCGCCTTGGTTGGCCTGACTCCTTTCATGGAACAGCAAGCCGTTTGGGAGCAGATCAGCAATCCCAACTTAACCAATGCGATCGACGGTTCTCAATACACAACTCCATGGCCCCCAATGGGTCCGGTTCCCTCTCAGATCCGTTACCTACCTTGGGTCACCGAAATCCCTACTTTGCGATGCCCCAGTGACCCCGGTCAAGGACTACCTTCTCTTGGACGAACCAACTATGCGGTGTGCCTTGGTGATTCGATGTGGTGGTCGGTCCGTGGACCGGGTCATCTAAACTGGCAAACACCAGGGATCATGAATTTTGGCAACACCGACTGGAACCGTCAAAGTCGCGCTGCCGATCGAGGGGTGTTCGTTCCTCACAAGGAAGCAAAGTTCCGAGACATCCTTGATGGACTTGCCAACACCATTGCGATGGGTGAAATTGCAACGGACTTGGGAGACCGAGACAATCGAACCAGTTCGACTCGCAACGGAAGTCAAAACCCACCCGCCTCGGTTCGCGACAATCCAAAGTGGTGTGCTGACCAAGGACAGATTGATCCAGAACGTCCACAGTTTTGGGCAAACGGCGTTCCACTCGATGGTGCTGCCGCCCGTCGTGGATATCGCTGGGCGGACTTCCGTCCTTATGCATCCGGCTTCCACACAATCTTGCCACCCAACGGCGAGATCTGCAGCGGAAACAATGCAGGACAAACGGGTGTTTGGTCAGCATCGAGTCGTCACCAAGGTGGTGCTCATATCTTAATGGCTGACGGAGCGGTGGTCTTTATGACCGATTCGGTGGAGGCCGGCGATAACCGTGCATCGATGGTTTGGCTGAACAACACCGTGAACCGTCCCGGATCAGAAAGTCCTTATGGGCTCTGGGGAGCACTAGGAACACGTGCTTCGAAAGAGACGATTGAAGAGCAATTGAACCAGTAGTAAGCAACTTGGTTCTATTTAGTCGTAAACGAATAAAAAAGCCCGCTCGGTCAACCAAGCGGGCTTTTTTTATTTTATCAGCGTTTGTTTTTACCTAACAGAAAATTACTCTTGATCACCTTCTTCGGGTGGAGCTTCGTCCATCGCGCTTTCCTCTTCGGCCAGCGCTTGTTCATAAGCCTCAATCGCCGATTGATCTGCGTCTGAGATGGAATTCGATGCTTCCTTTGCGGGGCTACATCCAGCTAAAGTCAACACGAACGCGCTCAGCATCAAAAACTGCAAACTTACAATCTTCATCATTCCTCCCTAGGTTGATTTAAAAACGTTCACCGGCCCTCAATCATAGCAGTGTTTTCCATCGCTTGCATGGATTGGCGACCGAATGGTTTTCTTGGACCGTAAAGCGTTTTAACAAACGGTGAATCCTACCATTGAGCACAGGTGACGACAAAAGCGACCTCCCGAGAAAAACTTCTATGCGAATCGACTCCGAGAAATTACCGTGCGCCTATGACGGCGAATTCAAGCGGTTGCAGTATCTAATTGTTCTGGTTCCGTGACTTCTGAGAAATGGAGTGTGATTGCTCGGAGGGAGCGATTGACGGTGACTGATAATACTCGAAACATGCCGACGGTTAAAAAGTACAATGCCTCGTCTGGAAGCGAAAGCAAACGAAAATCCGAGGATCTCATATCGAACTAAGT
>JADHOA010000296.1 GCA_016779185.1 Rubripirellula sp. | reverse complement strand
GCTAATTTTCCACTACAACCATGCGAATTGGTGGATTGGTCACAATTCGACGACAAGCAGTTCTGCAGGGGGGGTCTTGCTGGCGTTGATTTAAGAATCATATTTGAGGTTCTTTCGATAGCATTGAATGAAAGAACCAAGCACCAAAAGGGTTACCATTTTCCTAAAATTCCCTCAGGAAAGGCAGTGGCGCGAGAACTATTGAGCTCCATTCATCGTCCTATAGTTACGCGAATGCTTTGGTGGAAAGATTCAGGATCGAGAGGAAACACAAGATTTCGCCGGTGCAACGTTTCAATGCGTTGGACCTAGATTAGCTAGACCTAATTTCGACGAATATATCGCAAAATCGAAGCAAATTGGTATTTGTAAAAGTTTGCAGAAAAGCTTGATTGATTCGCCAGCATGGAAGTTTCTGATGCTTTGGGGGACCAAAGGATGGATTTGGTGGATGTAGTCAATGAAGCTGAATTTGTTGATACCAACGTTTTCATTTCCCCCGGTTTAAGGTTTAAGTAGTCCAAGAAGGGTTGCTAGCCTTTTTTTTGGAGACGAGTGCGATACATTCTTGCTGCTGAGTTTTTGGGCTTAGCGGGAGTTACATTGCCGAAAACCCCAAGGTGATCTAATGCCTCGACAGGACGCGATCAAAAAATTGAAAGAACAACTCGTGCGTCGTCACGAGGCACTTCAACGAGCAGTGGATGGCGACTTAAGCTTGCTCAGAGAACTCCATCAGGAGAAGACTGGCGATGTCCTAGACGCAGCAGCCGATTCGGTGCAGGACGAACTAAACAGCCAATTGGTCGAGGTTGAAAGCCGAGAGTTGGCTGCGATTGATGAGGCGTTGGAACGGATTGGCAACGGAACCTATGGTGATTGTGAGAGCTGTGGTAAGCCGATACCACTGACGCGTCTACGAGCCATTCCGTACGCTGCGGATTGTATTTCCTGCCGCCGCGAGGCCGAGGAAAAGACGACCCCTGGCGGAGCCGTGAAGTGGAATCGAGTCTTTGATAATTCCGAAGTTGATACGGTTTGAAATAAGAGATCACTCCGACCAAATCGAGCGCGGGCACGCGGGTTTGTGTGCCTGTGCTGAACATTGCTAATTCGACGGGGGTGGGGCTTCCCGTTGATCTTCAAGTTTGACGGATGTGCTGACCGTACACTTGAGGTAACCCTTGTCATAACAAGCGATTGTTCCTTCGCTGTCATTTTTAGGTGCATTAGCGGTTTTGTCTTTTTTCTGTGCTAGGTCTATCGGATCATTTCCTTAGGACTTTTTCTATTGAGCGAGTCGATTACCAGCAAGTAACAGGAGTCTGGTGAATCGTCGCCAAAGGAATGGCATTAAAATGGACGTCACCTCACTTCGAAGATCTTCTTTCCTCCAGAAGTAGCCTTCGATGCCAGCGAAATTCATATTCCCCTCACCCGCTTTACTGTCTGTAAAGCTGGTTCTCTGTAGCCTGCTGCACAACGTGTCGATCGGGCAAGATCTTGAGCCAAAGCAACCGGTCAGCGTTCGGCGTTCAGCACTTGAGACTGTGCAACCGAGCAAACTGGCAATTAGTCTGGAACGAGAGCGGTTATATAACGAGTTGGCAGAAGAGTTCTCCGCGTTTGATCGTCTCGGTTATTTGGTGCGACGTGTTTCACAATTGGTCAAACCGAGCGTGATTCATATTGAAGCCCATAAGGTGGAGTTGCGAGGATCCGTAAAGGAATCATTCGACGAAGCGGGAAGCGGGGTGATCGTTGAACTCAGCAGTGGTGAGACTTGGGTGCTGACCAACCGACACGTGATCTCGGGCGCTCAATCCCACGACATTCTTTTGCGAAGTCATTTAGGAAAAGAGTTTCATCCCACCAAAATTGTGTCGGATGAAAGTTCAGACATTGCATTGTTGAAAATTGACCAACCCGATTTGCCAGCGGCTAGAATTGGAGACAGTCGCTCGATTGAGATTGGTGATTTTGTGATCGCAATCGGTAGCCCCTTCGGACTGAGTCACTCGGTGACTTTCGGTATCTTGAGTGCGAAAGGTCGTCGAGATTTGTCACTCGGTGAGCAAAAAATTGAGTTGCAAGATTTTTTCCAAACCGACGCGGCTATCAACCCCGGAAACAGCGGCGGTCCTCTGTTGAACTTGCGCGGCGAAGTGATAGGTGTGAATACGGCGATTGCCAGCAGCAGTGGAGGAAGCGAGGGAATTGGATTTGCAATCCCGATGCAAATGGCAATACAGGTGGCCGAACAACTTGTCACTTTCGGAAAACTCCGTCGCGGTTACCTCGGTGTTACATTAGATCCGGATTTCACGATCGGAGAGCAGCCCGGGGACAGCGAAGGCTACTCTGGAGGCGCGATGGTGAAAAGCGTCCGTCGAGGATCCCCAGCTGAACTAGCAAGACTGCAACGCGGAGACGTGATCGTGGAGTTCAATGGTAACGCTGTCGATAACGATGACCATCTAGTGACGCAAGTTGGTCTGACTGCGATCGGTGAGTCGGTCCCCATGGTGATCCTACGAGACGGTACAAGATACCGAACCGAAGTCGTGCTGACAGATCTCAACTAATCAATTGTTTCGATCATTTTCATCGATTTCCATTTACCTTGAATGAATCTCAAGGTCATCACCACCGCTAGAGTGATGATCCAGCCGCTCAGCACCTTCCACCACCAGTACAGTGGATCGTGACTTGGTTCAAATGCGAAGCCGATACCGATCGCCGTTGCCGACGTGGTGAGCCCCGCCAGTAAGACGAACCATGTATCACCTGCTCCTCGCAACGCACCGGCAATAATCAACTGGATTGCGTCAAAGAGAATATAAAGCGAGACAAATCCAAGTAGAGTCTTGGCAATCTTCGCCGCTTCGACGGAGTTTGGGTCGGCGGTCTTGAGTTGGTAGAAATCAATGAGAGGATCGCGAAAGAATACGTAAGCAATCAACCATGCCGCTGAGTAAACAATCCCCAGCCCGATTGTAACTTTGACTCGTTGCGAAGCAGCTGCCGCGCCACTAGCGATCAAATGCCGACCGACCAAGACGGAAGAGGCAATCGATAGCCCGACCAAAGGGATAAATGCCACCATGTTGAAGTTGAGAGCCATGGTGGAGGACCGAAGGGCGATGTCGCCAAAGGTCCCAATTCTAAGCATCATGGCCGTGAAGCCGCCGGATTCTACTAGGTGCATCAGACCAGCAGGAAATCCAAAGTAGAACAGTCGCCAAAGGACTCGACGGTCCAATCCGCAAGCAGCAAAAATCTGGTAGCGCTCCGCTGTTGTTTTTCGCGTTAATAGCCAAGCGTAGCAAAACGCTTTGAACCACAGAGAGATCACGCTGGCAACCGCTGCTCCCTGAATGCCAAATGCAGCGATGGGGCCAAAGCCAAAGATGAACACGGAGTCAAGGACAAGATTTACCAAACCGGAAATGATCGATACCCACATGATGATGCGGGTTCGTTCCGTGCCGCTAAAAAATCCACTTAGCGTGGTTTCTAGCAGCATGCCTGTCGATCCAAACATCAGGATTCGGAAATAACTGGCTTGTAATGGGATTAGCTCAGCTGCCTGCCCTGTCACAGAAAACAGCATTTCCGAAACCGCACCAATTGCCAGATAGATTGGGGTGATGAAGCAAGACACCCAAATGCCTTGCCATAATAATTTTCCGACCTCGTGTTCTTGCCCTGCACCGATGTGTTGACTGATCACTGCGCCAGTCATGGACACGATGCCGATCGGTAGACAAAGGCTAACCCAAAATAGATTGCCACCGGCCATCGCCGCACTCATCGACGCTCCGTCGTACCAAAGGAGCATGGTGCGGTCCATGAATAGCACCAACGAGAAGGTTCCGGTGCTAACCACTAAGGGGAGAGCGATCCTTAAAACCTCTCGTAAGACGCTCTCTTGCGATTGAGGTGATGGGGATAAAGAGTCTTGTGGTTGTTGCCTGTTCAACTTGTTTTCTTGTTCACCCAATCGATCGTTGCTTGGGAGCCATCCATGCCAAGGCTATCCCGGAAAGTAGTCCAGCTAATTGGGCGCCATTGGCAACCTGACCCGCGACCGGAGTCAGGCAAAAAATTAGCCAGCCCAGCATCAGGGCTATGTTAGAGAGCACGAGAAAAACCGGGTAATCGCGGCAAAAACGAGGGCGTAGCCAAAGGTAGCCAAACATTCCATAGACCGCTCCTGAAGCGCCAATTGAAAACGGTTCACCACGTAAAGAAAGTGGCAAACTTGAATCAACCGGGAGTGATACCTGCACGATTGCCCCAAAGATATGAGTGACGAATAGCAGCATCAAAAGTCGAGTCCGTCCGTCAATCTTTTCAATGGCCGAACCCAAGAAAAATAACCAAACCACATTGAATGCCAAATGTAGAGCGTCTGCATGGAGGAAAGAGGAAGTGATTAATCGCCAAATTTGCCCCTGTTGAATCGACGCAAATGGATCGCTTGATTTTGCATACAGATTGGGGTCCACGAATGAAAGCGATTGAAAGGTTCGCTGCTCGAGGGTTGTTAGGTTTGGATCTCGCGTTCCACGCGGTGCATCGAAATGACTGATCAGACTGATCAGGACAGACAGCATGATAAACGTGAAGGTGACCGCAACGTTTCCGAGTTGGACCGGTGGAGGATAGGAGGTCTCTTCGCTATCGGAAAAGACATCCGGGTTGCTTGGTTCATCCGCGGATTCATCGTGAAAATCGTCTGGCAATACTGTTTTGCTTGGCGCTGACAGTTGTCCGGGATTCGTTTGCTGCGTGGCTGTCAGTGTTTGGTCGTCAGTCGTTGGATCTGTGTTTTCGTGAGGCTGTAGTTGGTCGGCCTCTGAGTTAGTATGCCCAGCATTAGCATGTCCAGTATTCGCGTGACCAGCAGCTGTTGATACTTCACTGCTTAATCCGTCCAATGAATTTGGAAGTTCGTCACGCGATTCGTGAAAGGTTTTCCAAGTCTCCTTCGCCCGGTCGAGGTCGTCTTCACTGAGGATCCAGATGATCCAAGTTTCGGCACCGGATTCTCTTTCGTGCTCTAGGCGTACATCGATTTCTCGTTCAAGCATTTTGGCGACGAGGCGTTTAGCCGCCATTTCATCTTGAAGTTTGCCGATTTGCCGCATGGAACAGACTGTGGATTACAGCAGCCTTTCAATGGACGCTGCTTGGTGGTGGTTGTACCGTTTAACGATTATTCCGCTGGAAAGAGTCGGGTGGATTCCTCGACACTTTTTCATTGCCATTTAGGCGACAGATCGATATCGCAAAGGTAGTCTTCGGTGTTCTCAGCTACTACTTTTCTGGCAGATTTACCGAATCCGTCCCATTCCGCGAACATGATTTTGTTTCGATCTTGCTCTTTGTCACCAAAGCATAGCACCTCGACCGCCAAGGGGAATGGAGCGATTCGCTGCTCGAACCGAGGTTCTTGTGAATCGACCATCAGGTGAAGTCGTGTTTTCGACACTCCAGAAAAGGATATCCCAATCATTTGTCTCGAAGTAAACTGTCTTCTTCCCTAACGGCTTTCTTATCGCGGACCCATTTTGTTGAAACAGGACTTCATTGGAACCTCAATGTGACGAAGAAGTCAGATTGCAAACGCTTGGATTGAAATCATTTGACGGCTCTCAATAAAACTCAGTTCACCCCAGTTGACGGTGCGCCCCTGTTGGTCGTGAGGCCAATCCTGTGCCTGCGAAATTCATCGCAAT
>JADHOA010000295.1 GCA_016779185.1 Rubripirellula sp. | reverse complement strand
CATGCGAAGGGTGTCGTGTTCAAACGCAATCCATGCTTTTCCTCTTGCGATCCCCCCGGGTCCATCGTCTAGTCGAATGGCGATCGCCTTTTGCGCGATGCTTTCAGGCTTTGGGCCGAACTGTATGGTTGTGATTAGCATTGGGCCGTAGTCCATGGTGACCCAAGGTTCAATTACCGTTGGTTCTGGACCTCGAGAATCACCACTCGGTAATGAAGCAAGGTAGTCGTCCTTGACTAAGTAGTATTGCGTTGGGTTATGCCGTCGAAGGAAATGCTCGCGAATAAAGTGAATGACATCGTACTTTTGTTGAGGCACCATCCATGTCTGCGGAAGCATCATGCCTCCACCGTGCGAGAGCGTTTGATACATGGAATATGGATCAGATCCGTATTTAAATCTTCCTTCGGCGAATCGTAGTGAGGTAGGAAGGGAACCCGGCTCACTAATGGTTCCGTGGCAGTTTTGGCATACTCGCTGATAAATGGCTTCGCCACGCTTCATTGACTCCTTGTCCCACTCTGAAATGAAACCCGAGTGATCAAGGTTGATGTCTCCTTCAGAAGACATCGCGAGTAGTTCTTCAGTCGAAGGTGCAAGTTGTGCTGCGACTGCTGCACCACCTTCGGCTATGTCGATAAGGTACCGAACCAAATCTAGAAACGCTTGTCGTGATTTCAAAGAGTTCACTTGGCCTGTCGGCATGATGGAGGTGTTTAGATCTTTTTCAGCTTCGATATCCTCTTTGGCAAGGATTTGTAAATCAGTTTTGTTGGGTCCAGTTTGAAGATGAATTACGTCTTTCGTCGTTATCTTTGGGATGCCGACGTAGGTTTTTCCATCAAGAGTGAGGAATTGCTTGGCCTGGTATCGATCGTTTACGACTTTTGATGGTGCGAGGATTGATTCAATCAAGTGCTGCGCGGATGGCAATTCTTTCCACTCGCTTAGGTCGGGACCGATCGCTGAGGTCGAATCGCCAAAAGGATGGCATTTCCAGCAGCCAAGAGCTGGGGAGTGGAATAGCAACGAGCCTCGCTTCGCATCGCCCTTGGTCCGAGCGTCGGTTGCGAGAGCCGAACTGCTTTCAATCAGTAATGCCTGATCAAGTGGCGGGGTTTGGGCGTGGGCGGAAGTTGCCGCTAGGACAATAAGCAGAAAAAAAGCGGTTTTTGGTGCGGCCTGATTCAGAGAGTTGAATTTGCCGGTAGACTTCGGCAACGCTAATTGGTGATGCATCTTGATTATTAGTTAGTGTCACGAACAAAGCTAATGAACAGTATAGGCAACGATGCATCCCGATGGTTTGATGGTTGCCGCGCTGAATGACCGAATTCCATGTTTTTGATCGGGGTTTCTGGTTGAGGGCTAAGACAACACCCTGCGGCCGATTCTTTCATTGCAATCGCTGTTTGCTGTTGGCGTTTGTGGTGTCTTGCTGCTTACAATGCGGTGTCCGATTGATTCAGCCAACGAAGTTTTGAGATTTGTTTTTCTGTTAAGGAGTGGAAAGTTGATTTTTCTCTCGACGCGATGCTGGGGTTGCCTGTTGCTGTCTTTGGTTGCCCTTCAAGGGCTCTCGGTGGGTCAGCGGCCGGATCCTCGGCAGGTGCAGAAGCAGATGCAGGAACAGATGAAGGCGGCGGCGGAAAATCAACCGCAGCTTCCTAGTGACCCGGTGCTTTTGAATTTGCATAAAGAGTTTATTGCAAAAGCTGAAAAGTTAGCCATTGAGTATGAGAGGAAGAAGGATTTTGATAAGGCAAGAGAGGTCTATGAATCGCTGGTTCGATTGGTTCCAAAGTATGGTGTTGCCGAGGCTGGGCTTAATCGCATTCTTGCAAATCAACGCGCGCAGGACAGAAAGCTGACCGATGTGCTTGCCACGCAGGGATGGCAGGATTCTGGTGTTACACTGCGAGAAGGAATGCCAGTACAGATCGAAGTCAAAGGCAGTTGGAAAGTCGTTTTTGAGACCGGGCCCGAAGGCCTCGAGCTGCCCAACGAGTTGCGTCCTAAAGATAACCGCATCAAGTTGGGAACGCTAATCGGTGTTATTGCGAACACTCCGGTTGAGCTGAATGAAGGACAGCCCTTTGTCGTAACAAGTGGTATGTCCTTCAATGCAAAAAAAACAGGCAGACTTTATCTGCGGATGTTTGACATTGATCCCACGGACAATGAGGGAAAAATGTATGTGTTAATACAAAGCACCTTCGCTCAGTAAACTAGCGTGATGCCACGTAAACAAAGCTTGACTCGCGTTTGTTGAAAGTGCTGTTAGCTCTGAATTTGGACGCTAAATTCAAGGACTTTTTATGGGCTTCCGTTCAGCAGCATTGTGATGGCGACCACGACCAGCATGGCAGCTACTAAATGCTTTAGCTTTTTTGCCTGCAGGTTTCGACTCAGTTTTTCCCCGATGCGTACGCCGATCATCGCGCAAAGCGAAGCAACGCTAATCTCCATTGCAATTTCTGTGTCAATGTGGTCTCGCAATCCCAGCAAGCCAGCTTTGCTGATCGCAATCACTAAAAGAAATTGGGTGACAAACGCTTTGTATTGCTCGTTTTTCCAGTTTTGCTGAATTGCAAACGCTGCAATCGGCGGCCCCGCAATGCTTACGGCTCCGGCTAGGAATCCAGAGATCGCGCCGGCGGCGAGGCATTTTAAGTGTTGGCCGGGAGCACGTTTCTGTTTGGGCTTTAGGTTTTCGTTTCTGCCGGAAGATAGCACCATAAAAAGCACTCCCAGGCCCGTTAGTCGAATCAGGAAATCGTGTGAAATAGATTCAAAAAGGTAGAGTCCGAACGGCATTGCAGCGCAGCCACCGATGAGTGATACCAGGAGCGGCGTTTTCTGGAATCCGTCCCGAAAAGTCCAGCCAGCCATGATCAGCATCGGGACACTGCACACCGAAACAATGATGTGTGACAGTTTGGGCTCGATCACCATTGGCAAAAAGGTAACCGCTACGATCCCAAATCCAAAACCGATTCCACTATGAACCACACCTGCAATCAAAGAGATGCACGAAATGGCAATCAAAAGAGTTGTCGCTTCTCCCAGCAGTGATTCCAAAAGCTTCTCTGCCTATTCGTACGTGGTTATTGTTGGAGTTCGACGCCGCGAGTCTCTCTTCCGAACAGCACAATGACTGCACCGAGCAGGTACAGCGGCGCGAGGAGAAGTGCTTGTGATTCAGGCGTCATCTTATAAAGGATGCCGAAGCTAACAAAAGCAATCCCGGTTCCCAATCTTCCAAAATTGAAGCAAAAGCCTGTGCCCGTTCCTCGTACTCTTGTTGGATAGAGTTCAGGGAAATAAACCGCGTAGCCAGCGTGCATGCCGAGCGTAAAGAATCCAAATACAGGCAAGCAAACCGCAAGTGCGGTTGCTGATGCGTTGCTTGGTAGCAGGATCTGAAACAGTAGGATGACGACAGCAAACGCCGCAACGTGGTAGAGCACGAAGGCGCCTTTCCGACCGATTCGGTCGCTGATCCATCCGAAAAGAACAAGGCCGAGTCCTCCGCCGATGGTGTTGAGCACCATGCTCATCATTTCTGCACGTTTGATCGTAGCAGCAGCTGGTCCGTTGAGAACTGCTTTCTTCTGGACGTCATAGGTCGTTTTTTCTTCGGCGGTTGCCTGTTCGCCTGGGGGGATTAGTTCGGCTGCGACCAGTGCGTCGGCTTGGGCTCGACGGAGTAACGCATTTTTGCCGTAGATGTGGATTCCCCAAAATGTCACCAAACCAACTGTGGACAGGGAGACGCCAACGATGGTGGCTCTGAGGTTTTCGGAGCTAAACAGCTCCGAAAGTTGCCCCATCTTTTGGTTTGGATCCTGGGCGGCTTGCTCCTTCGCTGCTTTCCAAGAATCGGGTTCGCGAAGTTTCCACCGAATCAGTAGGGTGAGTAACGCGGGCAGAACTCCGATTGCGAATCCGACTCGCCATGCCTCCCAGCCTCGGTCCAAGAACCAAGCATTGATGGATTCGTTTCCGATCAGCGTGGCAACCGTTGCGGCAGCCAAGAGGGTTCCAAAGACACTTGATGCGTGAAAGATCGAACCCATGACTGATCGAGAACGTGTCGGCATGACTTCGGCAACCATTGCTGCTGCGACGGCCCATTCTCCGCCAACCCCCATTGCAACAAGGAAACGCAGTGCAACCATTTGCCACGGCGCTTGTGAGAAGGAACTGGCGCAGGTGAAGAGCGAGTAGAAGAGGATCGTGATGATCATGGTCTTGGAGCGTCCGATGCGATCACTGAGGATTCCGAACAGAACTCCCCCCACTGCCCCACCGAACAAAAAGAAGCCAAAGGCAATGTTATTCCATGATGAGACCGAAGCATCTTCGGGTGCAACATTCAATAAAGCGGGCATCGCATCTCGCATGGACGCGACAAAAATTTGTCCTTCAAAAACGTCGAATACCCAGCCAAGAGACGCGATAAGCAAGACCATCCATTGGTAGGAACTAATTCCTTCATACCACTTGAGTTCTGTTTTGTTGCTGACGTCACTCATTGAATCGCCTTGATAGTTGTCGGAGCTGATGCTGGACGTTGGATTGGATCGATAGTTTACAGGATCCGCTGATGCTACTCATGCTTGGTCATGAAGTTTGAAGTCATTGGATTCCATGGACGCGAGGGAGGCTAAAACTTTTCTCGTTCCTGAGAAGGTGCGTCGGGCATGCATCGTCACCATGTTGTCAACGATCACAACGTCGCCAGCTTGCCAGTTCAAGTCAAACGCTAATTCTTCAGAAAGTTTTATGGCTACTTTTACCGCATCAGTGTCGAGCGGCGTTCCGTCACCGTGGCAGATAGCCTTCGAGGGGTCGTTTCGCGAGTCTTTCCAGCCGCAGAACGCAGCAATGAGTTGGTTAAAGAAAACTCGTCGCCCATCATTGAGTTTGATAACTGCTGGAAGCGCAGGGGTTGTCGCCTTGAGGCAATTATTCGCCAGCCATTCCCACTTGTAATTGAGTTCTCTGAGGCGATTTTCAGCATCCGCTTGATGTTCCACACCGAGGGTGCTTTTCCACGAACGCCCCATGCCTGATTTTGCATCGTTATCGCCGGGCATCACGTTGGTGTAACGAAGGCCTTTTTGTTCACAAGTTTTCACGAATGCTGGGCACTGCATCTCCAGTTTTTCGAGAAGAACGTCTGACCGGCAAAGGGGAGTTGCACCACCCTGCTCTGCTGCGATTTCACAGCTGAAAAAAATCCAGCGAGGAAACAGCGGTGTTTGAGCCATTTCATGGTGAAAGAAAATTTGCACTTCGGGAGGCGCTTCGTTCGCCGAAAAGACTCGCTCGGTCCGATTAATCCGAACCGCATTGGAGAGGGATTTATGGTAGGGGAAATTGGGAAGTTCTAAAGCTGCCACGATCGTGTCAAAATCTTCAGCAGTGGACACGGGGAAGCCTCGGAGAAGCATCGCGCCGTCCCGAGTGGCTTCGGTTAGTAGTCGAGGGGCATTCTTTCTCACCCATTGAGCCGCGTCTGGCAAACTAGCATCGGCATCGGAACAATGAATCACCTGTGGAAAGATCGATTGGGCGTAGTGCTGCTGCCCAGGGATGTTGATCGGCTGTATAGAAAATGTATTCATTCGATTCACCTGCATTCATGGTCAATGAATAATCGCCAACGTCTGATATTGAATCGCATCGATGGATGGAGATGCGTTAAGACCAATGCACGGATTATTCGTAGATGGGAAAGAA
>JADHOA010000294.1 GCA_016779185.1 Rubripirellula sp. | reverse complement strand
TACTCGAATGATTAAGCGTTGTAGGTTTTCATGTTGGTGGTTGTTGGTGGCAGTCGCTGCCCTCAGAGGAGTTCCCCGCGAAAATCCGCTGAGATCGTTTGGCTGAATGAAAGGTAAAAGATTCTCTCGATCGGTTTGATTGTTTCTGGCGGTTGGCTTTCTTTGCTGTGATGCTGGCCCCTTCATACCCCAAGAGCCCGCCCTCCCCCGACTCAAACGCAATTTTTTTTCTAAATCTGACAAAGAGCTTGATTCTTTATCGATACCCGCTGCAATCAGTAGCTTTGCGCATGCTGTCGCGTCTTCAAGAGCATCATGATGCTGAAATCGAATTCCTAACCAATCGGATAGGGGCTTTAGTCCGAAGCGTTTTTGATGCGGCCAAGTTTTTCTTGCAATTGCACGAGTGCACGTGTACTCAAGTTCCGGAATTGGCAAGAGATGTGACCGTAGTGTTGAAAGAAGGACTCGTAAGTCAAATGATGCGTTGTGTGCGACAAGGCAACTGCTGCCGATACACTCTTTGATCTCATCCCATAGCTGTGAAAAGTTGGGCGCTGATTCGACTCTATCGGGAGTGATCCCGTGAATCTGGATATTAGAAGGATGAAAGACAAATGGTTTTGGTCGAATTAACCAGCACTTTTCATTCACAACAAGACCGTCAACGATTTTGACGAGTCCAAGTTGGCAAGCGCTGTCCGGGCGACGACTTGCGGTTTCGAAGTCAATACTTGTGAATGAAGCTGGAAACACGTGTTCAATTAAAAAAAAGCGGATAGGCCAGGGGGATCCGATTTGACAAAAAGTGAGTGTTAAAAAGGATCAGGTGAGATCACTGAGTTTACGGCTAAAATATTCGAGTAACCATCGCAAAACGTGGTTTCTGCCCACGCCGGAATAGTTTTCACACGACCTCAAAGAGTCGGAGTAAATTAATGGTGATAATGGGAATTTTTAGTCCTATGACCTTCGGAAATTAGAACATTGGATTACCAATTGTATCCACCAAACCCCAACCGCTTTACTTCGAAGAGAAAATCTCTGCGAAGCGTATTACTTCTTGTGAATGTTTTCGTTCTCGCACAGCTGAATCAAGCAAATTGTTCTGCACAAGATTGGCCGATGTGGCGATACGACTCATCGCGAACGGCATCGTCGGATAATGGACTGGCAAAGGATTTGCAACTTAGGTGGGTACTAAACAATCAAACTCGTCGACAGGCATGGGATGATCCACTCAATATGGATCTTATGACTTATGACCGAGTTTTCGAGCCAATCGTAATCGATGGTATCGTGATTGTTCCCTTCAACGAGGAGAGTAAAGTCGTTGCATATCGCTTGGAAGATGGTGAGAAATGCTGGAGCTTCTATACAGAAGCACCGGTTAGGCTGCCGCCCGCAGGGGCCAATGGAAAGATTTGTTTTTGCAGTGACGATGGTTACCTCTATTGTGTTGATTCGAAGACAGGGCATTTATTTTGGAAGTTCTTTGGGGGGTCAAACACCCAAAAGGCATTGGGAAATAGGCATTTAGTGTCAGCATGGCCCGCACGCGGTGGGCCTGTGATTCATGATCAACATGTTTATTTTTCAGCCAGTATCTGGCCATTCATGGGTGTATTCATTTATTCGCTAGATCTTGAGACCGGAGTGATCAATTGGGTGAACGATCAGTGCGGATCCACTTACATCAAGCAACCTCATAGTGCTCCTTCTTTTGCCGGCGTCGCGCCACAAGGTGCCTTTGCTGCCACCGATAAGCATTTGATTGTGCCAGGTGGTAGATCTGTGCCAGCTGTGCTTGATCGTCTTACCGGCGCATTGAAGCACTTTGAACTGAATGCTGGAGGAAAAGGAAATGGTGGGTCTTTTGTTGCGGCTGAAAGCTCTCGTTACTTTGTGCACACGCGTCTAAGCGGCACTCGAGCGTTTTCCATGGAAGATGGAATGAAGCAGGACTTTACCCCGAATCGTCCCGTATTATTTGACGGTTGTGTGATTTCCGCAGAACAGGATTCTAACTCAACCAATAAGATCCGATGCTTCAATGAGGCGGATCAAATTGCGTGGGAGATCGTTGCTGATGGCACTGGCGATCTCATTCGGGCCGGCGACGAGTTACTAGCGGTAGGAGGCGGCAACTTAACCAGAATACAATGGTCTCACAAGAAAGATTCAGCTTCGATCATCGATGCCATCCGCGTACCCGAAGATGCACGAAGGATTCTCGTCGCAAACGAAATGCTGATTCTCGTGACCGATAGTGGATTGATCCAAGCTTATGGGCCGCCCGTACAAGATCATTTACTTGCACAGGACTTCAATGAGAAACTGGATCCATTAGATCGTTCACCTACGTTGACAGATACTGATGTTGCCGAGCGATTATTGGATCGCTTGGAAAACTCAAATCAGCACACCGGATATGCGATCTGGTTTGGTGGTGCTGATACCGAAGATTTAAAGTTCTTCGTTCTAAATTCTCAATACGATCAGGTCATGGTTGTTGATTCGCGTGAGCCGGTAGTGCATCAATTACGCTGCTGGTTGGATGAGCGTGAACTGCACGGTCGAGTAACGGTGCACTGCAGTGACCCTAAGGAATTCAGGCCACCGAGCTATATAGCGAGCAGTGTTGTTTTTTTCGCTGATCCGGATGAGCGGATCAATTTCCAGTTATTGCAAGGAGCATATCAGTCGGTGCGGCCTTACGGGGGAACGTTTTTATTGCCAAGGTTCAAACTAGATTCGTTGAGTAGCCACGAATTAAAACAGCTCGAAAGCTTGGAACAAGCAAAAGTCTCGCAAGAGCATGAGGGGATCGTTTTGACAAAAAGCGGGCGATTACCTGGTTCCGCAGATTGGACTCATCAATACGGGGATGTCGGCAATACCATTAAGTCCGACGACAGTCGGGTTAAACTTCCACTCGGCGTCTTGTGGTTTGGCGGAACAAGTCATCTAGATGTGCTGCCGCGGCATGGGCACGGTCCATCTGAACAAGTCGTCGGTGGTCGATTATTCATTCAGGGAATCGATTGCCTGAGCGCCAGAGATGTTTATACAGGAAGGCTGCTTTGGAAAAAAACATTTGAAGATCTTGGAACCTACGATGTTTATTACGATGCAACTTTTGAGGAGACCCCCTTAAATCCCAAATACAATCAGGTTCACATTCCAGGTGCTAATGGACGTGGAACAAATTATGTGGTGACCGAAGATCGCGTTTATTTGGCGGCACAGGATCGTTGCCATGTTCTAGATTCGGTGACTGGAAAAACCCTTTTCGATATTGAATTACCATCTCAAGAGGCGATAAGTGACAACCCAGATACGGGTTCGAATCGTCCGCAATGGGGCTACCTCGCGGTTTATCGTGACGTCCTAATTGGTGGCTTAGGGTTTGCCAACTATCAAGATCAGTTGGATTTGAATTACGAGGCTGACAAGAAGTTAAGTCGATCGCGTGCTGGATTCGGTGGCAAAAGTGTGGATCGAGCCGCAAGTCGATCTCTAGTCGGGTTCAATCGACATACCGGTGAGTTACTATGGGAAATACCGTCGAATTACAGTTTTTGGCACAATGGAATCGTCGCTGGTGGAGAACAGATTTATTGCCTCGACCGTTATCCGATACGCGTCGAGCAGGCTTTAATGCGGCGCGGCAAGGCGGCACCCGCAACTTACCGAATCGCATCATTTAATTATCTAAGTGGCGAGCTGGCGTGGGAAATCACCGACGGGGTGTTCGGTACTTGGCTTAGCTATTCAGACGAATTTGATTTGTTGTTGCAGGCCGGATCTGCGGCGAGTGATCGTTTGACCGATGAAGTTTCCAAGGGCATGGCCGTTCATCGCGCGGGAGACGGGTCATTGAAGTGGCGTAATGATGAATTGCGATACACTGGGCCATGTATTCTGCACCATGACTGGATCATTACGAATACAAATGCTTACGCAGACTCAGCGGGAGCATTTTTCTTGCACGATGGTCATCAGAAAATGGTTCCCAATCCCATCACTGGAGAATTGGAGGCGTGGTATCTCAATCGTGCGTATGGATGCAATCATATCATTGCTAGTGAAAACATGCTGACGTTTCGATCTGGAGCAGCGGGTTACTATGATTTGCTAAACGATGGTGGAACCGGCAATTTCGGCGGATTCAAGTCTGGATGCACGTCAAATTTGGTTGTTGCAAACGGTGTGTTAAATGCTCCTGATTACACAAGAACCTGCAGCTGTGCCTATCAAAATCAAACTTCTTTGGCGCTGGTTCACATGCCGGAAATCGATTTATGGAGTGTCGATGATTTTGCGGTCGGAAGTTCAGTGGCTTCGCCAATTCGCCATCTTGGAATCAATTTTGGTGCACCTGGCGATCGTCGTGATGACAAGGGTAACCTCTGGATTGAATATCCTGCGATTGCCGGAGACTCCATCAATATCGATGTGAAATGGAATCACGACGTCAAGATCTTTCGTCGCCATACCAGCCAAGCCAGTCGCACTGATTATCCTTGGATTTTTGCTTCCGGATTGGAGGGGGTTGAGGAGCTTAGCCTAAAACTTGATCAATTGGGCAATATCAATCCTGATCGTGCCAATCGCTACCAACTGGTGGTCTATGTGGTTAATCAGCTGGAGGGGCAATCGGGTGAAGTCGAAATGAGTCTTAGGGGTGAAAAAAAACGGATAAAACTCAAGGATATTGCGACAGATTTTGACGTGAATTCCGGCCGGCTAAAATTCGATGGAGTGACCCTTGGCGATGACTTAATGATTACGATAAGGACATTGTCTGGCAAACCAATCGTTTGCGCTATCGAATTGATAAGACAATAAGTCTGTTTGCAAGCGATTGAAGACGAATCGTTTCCGTTTTAGAGGTCGGTTGTCAGATCCCCACTTGCCGTTTTTCGGCTGACTTCATCAGGGTGGTTGTGCGATGTTCAGAATATCTTTATTCCTCGTAGTGCTCACTGCATGTTTCGGGTATCAAACTGCATGGTGCTGCAATGTTCCTGTATTTCGATACGCCCTAGAACGTTGGCAGTCAGATGACTATGAATTGCTTGTCTTGCACAAAACGGAGCTAAACGCTGAGGAGAAAAAGATCATCTCGTCACTGCGTCAAAAGACTCGATCCAACGGCGGGAATCTGAACTTACGGATTAAAGAATACGACCTCCAAAAACAATCCGATGATCAACTTGAGCGGTTGTGGTCAAGGTACTCAATTGAAAACCAGAAACCGGTTGCTCTCTTGCTTTATTCAGAGAATGCCAGAGAGGTCCCAGATCGCATTGTTTCCGTAATGGCGTTATCACAAATTAATACAGAATGGTTTGCTGATTCCCCATCGCGTCAATCTGTCGTCAGCAAGCTTCTTTCTGGTGATTCTGCAGTCTGGATTTTCGTTACTTCAGGAAATCAAAAACAAGATGATGAAGCTTACGCGCGGTTAGAGCAGCAGATTGAATGGAATAAGCAACATCTAAGTTTGCCCAATCAAGATCTATTAGAAGCTGACGAGTTTTTTAATCGCGAGAATCCGATTGAATTAAAGTTGGATTTTTCCATTGTGAAGGTGGATCGCGAGGATCCACGCGAAGCACATCTGATCGACATGCTCATGGGAAGCGAAAGTGATCTAGAAGAATTGAATGAGCCGATGGCATTTCCGGTAATTGGTCGAGGCCGCGTCTTATATGCACTGGTCGGTCGAGGGATCTATAAAGACAC
>JADHOA010000293.1 GCA_016779185.1 Rubripirellula sp. | reverse complement strand
CCGTTTCACTAGCGTTGGCAGCCCGAGGCGTCCATATCCTGCGAGTCCACGACGTTCGCGAGACGGTCGATGCCCTCAAAATTTACCGCTGCTGCATGGGCTGACAGCGAAGACCATACTCAAAAAAGACTCGATCCCTAAACTCGGGATCGGCAGTCGCTTCTTCCGAACTCATCCTGCTTGTTGGCAAGATAAAAACTACGATTTCGCGATGCGATCGGTCGTCTGTTTCCCCGTTGCATCACCTTTGGAAGTGATCGTTCGTTTAGGATCCTGATCGCGACTTTCATTGGGTCTTGTGAACACCCCGAGCGAATAGGACTGTTTGACACCGTGCACCGTTTCGAGTGTGAAAATTGCAGTGTTCATGAGAAGACCTCGTATCCGATCCATCTCGTCGGATCGACCAAGCGCTGGAGATGCGTGAATCACGTTTTGAAATCTTTTCGTCTGGAGTGCGTAAAGATCCAAGCGAAAAAGGAATAGTTACAATCATCGACCATGCTACCTGTTAGGATTATTCCGGTTAGGTAAGGTTAGCCATGGTGGACGCCCGATGCGAAGTTCATCCTCTCATTTTGATAGATGCGGTAAACTTTCTCGGCTTCCGCATTCCCAACACACATCCAACGCACATCCCAGACAACATGCACTCCGCAGAACACCCCCACAACGACAGAACCCTCTCGGTAAAAACCCAAGGCACCCCAATAGGGTTTCAAACACTGCGGCGAGGCTTACTCACCTTACTGCTCATAGTGTCGCAACTGACTTTGATGGGAATTGATTCCGAGGGGCAGGACTTTCCGATTCCGATTGTGCGAGAGATTGAAGGCTGGTCGGTTGAAATCGACCCAGAAATGCTGACGCAAGAGAATCGCGAACAAGGGGAACTTGCTCTCAAAGCGCTCGCAAACCATTTGCAACGAATCGTGTGGATTCTGCCGGTGGATCGCGTGGACACCCTTCGTAAACTGCCCATTCGGATCGACTGGAATCACGAACTGAGTAATATGCAGTATCACCCCAGTCGAGGCTGGCTGGTCAGCAACGGCTATGACCCAACACTCGAGAAGCATGTGCACATTCCTCGCGCCAAACAACTGCTGAATCCTTCGCAATGGGCAAAACATCCGTACGTCGTGCTGCATGAACTCGCACACGCATATCACGATCAGGTTTTGTCTTTTGATGAACCTGAGATCATCGCTAACTTTGAAAACGCAAAGAATGCTGGAATTTACGAACAGGTCATGCTCTACACCGGAGCAAAAGTTCGGCACTATGCGCTCACCAACCACAAAGAATACTTTGCCGAATGCTCCGAGGCCTATCTCGGAGTGAATGACTTCTTTCCGTTTGTTCGTTCTGAACTCAAAGAGCACGATCCACGAATGCATGCGTACATGGAAAAACTATGGGGTAAGATCCGGTGATGTCCCATCAGAGAAAAAATGTTCGGATGACGACGCGGAGCCAGTGATGCGAATTGACCTGATCATCACCGAACTATTTGTCGGAGGTGCTGAAAAATGTATCACGGAACTAGCTCTCTCCTTACATGACAAAGGCGATCGTGTCCGAGTGTTTTCGGTTGGGTCATTACCAACGGGCGAACAAAGTCAATTGGTCGATCGCCTGAAAACAGCTGGGATCGTCGTGGAGTCAGCAGAATGTGATTCTGTGAGTCGAGCGATTTCAGCATATCGATTCCTCAAACGCCGATTCATTGAAGACAAACCTGATCTCGTTCAGACCTTTCTTCATCATGCCAATATTCTCGGTGTGCATGCGGCGAGGTCGGCGGGTATTTCAAAATGCGTTGCGGCGATCCGAGTCGCAGAAAACCAACGTTTCAGAAATCATCTCGAACGAATTTCTCTAAGACGAGCAGATCACACACTTTGCGTGAGCCGAGCCGTCGAAAGATTTACGAAAGAAGTTCTAAAGTGTGCATCCAATCGAACATCCGTCATTCCTAATGGAGTTCACCTGGATCAATTCACAGGAATTACTCCGAGCGATTGGTCAAGCATTGGCTGGCCCGAAGACGCCAAAGTCATTCTTTTCATTGGGAGATTCGATCACCAAAAAGGAATTGATCTGCTCCAAGAACAAATTGATTCACTAGCGCCTGCTGGCACTAAACAAAAACTACTTCTGATCGGTGACGGGCCGCTGAGGGATCCGACCCAGCAATGGGCTCTCAAGATGGGGAAAGATCGAGTCCAATGCTTACCTTGGCAATCGGAAGTCGCGAGCTGGATTGCAGCCAGCGAATTACTAGTGCTCCCGAGTCGCTACGAAGGAATGCCGAACGTGCTGCTCGAAGCAATGGCATCTGCAAAACCTGTAGTGTGCAGCTTGGTTGAAGGAAGCGAAGAACTGCTAGGTCCAACGCGTTTGATTCAAGGTTTCAAAACCGGCTCGGGCGATGAACTAGCACTTCGAGTCACCAACCTGATGAATCAAGAAGAACTAAGACGCGAACTTGGATCCGAGAATCGAGAAAGGATTTCCGCTCACCACTCCATGCCCAGAATCATGGGCGAGTATCGCAATTTCTATCTATCTTTACTCCGCTGATTCATTGGTAGAAATGGTTATTTCGCCCTTCTGGGGGATGAAGTTACGGCCTTTGACCCGCAGACAAAACCCGCTGGGGTCGCTAAACTAGTGCCTGATTATTGATAGGTTCTGCCCCTTTTCTCAGAGAAGAATCAAGTGAGTTTCGATCCATTCGGAGTCCGCTCCCAATTTGACACAGGTTCCGGCCAAGCTACTCTCTATAGTCTCAAAAAATTGGAAGAAGCGGGCCTGGGAGCCATCAGTCGCCTACCATTTTCGATTCGAGTTTTGCTCGAGGCCGTCCTGAGAAACTGTGATGGATTTACTGTCACTGAGGAAGACGTCAGAAACTTGGCAGCGTGGAATGCAGAAGCTCCCGCCAAGCAAGAACTTCCTTTCAAACCTTACCGAGTGGTCCTTCAGGATTTCACCGGTGTGCCCGCGGTGGTTGACCTTGCAGCGATGCGTTCGGCAATGGAGCGAATTGGCGGTGACCCCGAAAGAATCAACCCGTTGATTCCTGTTGATTTGGTGATTGATCACTCGGTTCAAGTGGATCATTTTGGATCAGACCAAGCTCTATCCCAGAACGTTGAGATCGAATTCAAACGGAATCAAGAACGCTACGAATTCCTTCGATGGGGTCAACAAGCGTTCGATAATTTCCGCGTGGTGCCGCCTAATGTGGGAATCGTCCATCAGGTGAACCTTGAATACTTGGCAAAGGTTGTCGCCACGGTTGAAACCGAAGATGGCCCGGTTGCTCTCCCCGATACGCTGGTGGGTACCGACAGTCACACGACGATGATCAACGGACTTGGGGTTCTTGGATGGGGCGTCGGTGGTATCGAGGCCGAAGCGAACATGCTGGGGCAACCGCTTTACATGCTGATGCCAGAAGTCATCGGATTTGAACTTACCGGCTCATTACCGGCAGGAGCAACCGCGACCGACATGGTGCTTCAAGTCGTAGAAATGCTTCGACAGGAAGGAGTGGTCGGTAAGTTCGTAGAATTCTTCGGGCCTGGAATGAGCAAGATGAGCGTTGCTGACCGTGCGACCATTGCAAACATGGCACCCGAGTATGGGGCAACCATGGGATTCTTCCCCGTTGACGATGTCACCCTTGAATTTCTGCGTCAAACCGGCCGAACCGAAGCCGAAGTCGCCTTGGTCGAAAACTATACCAAAGCACAGGGTTTGTTCAGAACAGACGACGGCCCTCAATTGCAATACACCAAAACGGTTTCCCTCGATCTCGGATCGGTGGAACCGAGCTTAGCTGGTCCGAAACGTCCCCAAGATCGTATCTCACTAGCAGGGATGAAAAAGGCTTTTAACGATTCACTCATCGCTCCGGTCGGCAAAACTGGCTTTGGACTACCTGAATCCGCTCTGGCAAATACTGGCACTGTGGTATCAGAGGGAACAAGCAGTGAGATCAAGCACGGAGCGGTGGTGATCGCGGCCATTACCTCGTGCACCAACACCAGTAATCCTTCGGTGATGATTGGCGCGGGTCTGCTCGCCAAAAAAGCAGTTGAAAGAGGGCTAACGGTAGCATCTCATGTCAAAACCAGCCTTGCCCCTGGATCGCGAGTCGTAAGCGACTACCTCGATAAGGCCGGCCTCACTGATTCGCTCAATCAACTTGGTTTTCATACCGTAGGCTACGGTTGCACCACTTGCATTGGAAACAGTGGCCCCTTGCCGACGCCCGTTGCCGAAGCCATTAAGTCGGGAGATCTTGTTGCCTCGGCCGTACTTAGCGGAAACCGAAACTTCGAAGGACGCGTGAATCCACTCACTAAAGCAAACTACCTTGCAAGTCCTCCACTTGTCGTCGCTTATGCCCTTGCCGGCACCACGGACATTGACCTAGTAACCGAACCGATAGGCACCGACCAAGATGGCAATTCGGTCTACCTTACTGAAATCTGGCCGTCGGCAGAAGAAATCAAAGCAACGATCCTGAGCTCGATCCAACCCGAGATGTTTGTTGAGCAGTATGAAGCTGGAGTTCAGGGAAATGAACTTTGGAACGCCATTGAAACCGCTGAGGGTGCGATTTATCCGTGGAGCGAAGAAAGCACCTACATTCATCACCCACCATTCCTCGATGCGGTGCAAGATGAATCAGTGCCGGACATCACTCCGATCAAGGGAGCGAAAGTCTTGGCGCTCTTGGGAGATTCGGTTACCACCGACCACATTTCTCCGGCCGGTGCAATTGCCAGTGACGGACCTGCTGGCAAATACCTTCAGGAACAGAAAGTACAAACACGAGACTTCAACAGTTTTGGATCGCGTCGCGGCAATGATCGCGTGATGGTTCGCGGCACCTTTGCGAACATTCGAATTCGCAACCAATTGGCACCGGGAACCGAAGGTGGCGTAACGAAGCATCTACCAAGCGGTGAGATCATGAGCATCTATGACGCTTCGATGCGATACCAGCAAGACGGAGTTCCGCTCGTTGTACTAGGCGGTGCAGAGTATGGCACAGGCAGTAGTCGCGACTGGGCGGCCAAGGGAACCATGATGCTTGGAGTTAAGGCTGTCATCACCGCAAGCTATGAACGAATTCATCGAAGCAACCTTGTAGGGATGGGAGTGCTGCCTCTGGAATTTGCTGACGGTGCAACATGGCAATCACTTGGGCTAACTGGCGAAGAAACCATCGAGATTCCGGAGCTCTCCAACGAACTTGCTCCTCGATCCACCATTACCGTTCACGCAACCGCCACCGACGGTACAACCAAAAGCTTCCCTTGTGTTGTCAGAATCGACACTCCTGTGGAAATGCAGTACTACCGCAACGGTGGCATCCTTCCTACCGTCCTTAGAAATCTTTCCAAATAAGATCACTATACCCTGTGGACCTTTTCCACCGGTTTCCTTAATAACGCCCGAGGCTCAAAACATGGCGACTGCAGCAGCAAGACATATCCTAGTTTCCACCGAACAAGAATGCCTTGATCTCATGAAGCGAATTGAGGCAGGAGAGGACTTCGGAGCCTTAGCTGCCGCGCACTCTGCCTGCCCGTCAGGGCAACGTGGAGGTGCCTTGGGTAAGTTTGGTCCTGGGCAAATGGTTCCAGAATTTGACCGGGCGGTTTTTGGTGGTGAGGTAGGCGTGGTGCAAGGCCCGGTAAAGACGGACTTTGGCTATCATCTCTTAGAAGTGACCGAGCGAACTGAAT
>JADHOA010000292.1 GCA_016779185.1 Rubripirellula sp. | reverse complement strand
GATCCTGTATCCGATCGCGACCGTTATCGTTGGTGGTCTAGTCAGTAGCACCCTTCTCGATTTTCTTGTGCACCCAGCGATGTTTTGGCTATTCGGAATTAAATCTGCAAAACATGCAATCGCTCACCAACAAACAGCCTCAATCCTCGATGATTAAATCAAGGATTTTTTAGTGTTATTTTGACATCGACTTCAAAAACTGCCTTCTCACGTCTAGTCTAAACGTCCGAGATCCTGCTAGTAATTGATTCCCACCAGCAGCGTGAATCCAAACATATTGAGATCTTTACCAGAGTTCTCGGCTAGTGCTGAACTCGATGCCCCAAAATTGGTTGAGTCGGTCAAAAACGCGTAGGAGGAGGCCATCGAGTAGTCATCCGACTGCTCAAAGTATTGGTATTCAAAAGCGGCACGACTGATCAACCGTGATCGGCACCCAACCGAGCGCCAACACTCGAATCCCAATTGCAAACCCGTATGCATTCGCAGTACGGGATCATCACTGATGGTGTACGCGTAATCAAGAGAACGCGAAACCGTGGGATTCCCGTAGTTCGTGCTAACGGCTGACGCTTCAGTGATTGCGCTCGATGACGAATCAGACCACAACCAAGATACCCTGGTGTCCCAGAACATTCCTGCCCCGTAAGTACCACCGTCGCACAACCTTGTAAACGGACGATTTCCGCGAATTGAGAACGTCGGACCGATACCCTCAAGCCGGTTCTTGGCCAACGCGCTGGAAGAAACCTCGACCTGTTGATCATGATAGGTTGCCAAGCTGAATGCGGAGGAATGACCGACGTAATCCATCTTCCTGAGTCCGACGGCAGTTCCCCAATTCACACCTGCCACACAGAACTTTTGAGTCACCTCAAGGTCCAAGGTGCTCAAGTCAACCGACTGACCGGTTGTGTATTGCTCAAATAGATAAGGCGGTTTCCACGAGCCGCTTTCGTACCCACGACTACCATAATCCCAGTAGATCAACTCGAATCCGAACACCTCTCCCTGCAGACCCAGAATTCCTCGTTGGCCGTAGCCAAACGCACCCTCGGATTCAACGCAGTGATCAACATCTGTTAGTAAATCGGTGACTTCTACATGTGATCTTGCGATCCCGCTGGAAGACAGAAAGGTGAATTCGGTCGCAAAGTATAGCCCCCGATCACATAGATTGATTGGCCGAAGCGGTTCCAAACGATCGCTCAATCGATTAATCATCCGATGCCGATGCGACCGAGCGTGAGAATGCGTGGGCGGCGAATTCGTTTCGACCCAAATCGCACTGCTACCATCGTCCGAACCATCGCTCGGTATGATTCGTTCTTCAGTCGTTCGCGTTTCTTCAATCGGTTCGGGCAGAACCTCGTATACTTCCTGCTCGCGAGAGGGTGGTGGCAATCGCTGCAGCAAAACAGGTGGAGGAGGAGTTCCACCGCGGGTGACGATGGGCGACGCAAGGCCAGAGCCTAGTGGTTCATCAATCAGCGGAGCATCAGCAATCCGGGCAACTTCCTGCTCAGCTTTAGTGAGCACTGCTTGCCGAACATTGCTGACCTTTTCTGTCGACGAAGGTTCTTCACCTAATTGGACACGCTCTGTTGACGCAGGGCGCTTGCCGATAGCCGGTAACTCAACCGCCGGGGAAGTTTGCCGGAGAGCAACGCCCGAGGCATTCTTCACCACCACCGAATCGCTTGCTCTTTTCTTGGAATTAAACATCTCAGCAAGCGAGTCACCAGAAAGAGTATCGCCCGATCGAGCACCAACGCGAAGATCTCTAGCAGCCTCTTCGTTGCTTAGTACCTCCGCATCGTTGCTCACGAGGGGTGCGCCGATTTCGAGAAGACCGTTAAAACTCGTAATCGGACGATCGTTATCCACCGGCGAGACAATAGGTTTGGTCGAATTCCCTTGGTTCTCTAACGCCAAACCAGACTGCCCCAACAGCCCTGAACTGTCCTGTGCCGATGCGGGCAAGTTCGCTCCAGCAACGAAAACCAACGCCACTAAAACAGCGAGTACTCTCTTCCCCAAACACTCTTTGATTCCTTCTGAAGAGCGATGTACGCATTCCCAGTTTGCGCATTCCCAGTTGTTGGGTGGCGATATTCTCTTGCTTCTTCGATTGCTAAGCAATTGAAGAGAAATGATCGAACACACCTCCAACAGTTTAATGCTGGAGCCGCGTCTCACGGATTCCGTTCCGTTGCAACTTGTATTCATCTCAGGGGTTCACTCTACCAGTTAGTTGAAACTGAATGAATTGCTTGCCTTGCAGGTAGCTTTTGGTTTCGATCTCTTGTACCGACAACGGGCTATTCTCTTTAGGAGGCTCTCCAGGTTTGATAACCGCGAGAATTGCGTTCTGCTGCCACTGATCTTCAAAAACCTCAATCAGCTCTTTCTTTTTGCCGTAAATAGGATCGGCAATGTAAACGAACTCATCGTCCATACCTCGAACGACAACAAAGTGGTCATAGTCGTTCACCGTGATCGCAACGACCAAGGGAAGTTTTGATTCGGCCAGTTTCTCAATCGATAATTTCCCGAGAACCGCGGTGTACCCGCCGACCTGCGCAACGTTTTTGAGATCCGTCAGTGTGAGTCCATTCAGGACTCGATCTTGCAATTCTTGGGGACTAAGTAGCTTTGCGATGATCACGAGCAACGCGGTCTCTGAGACATTCTCGCCCCAGTAGTAATTGAGTACGGTTGCTAATGCAGCTGCCCCGCATGAGAAATCTCGTTGCTGCATCACAACGTTCTCGTTACGCAACTGCCTTGCATTCTTGACGTACACCTGTGATTTCAACAACTCGTCGCGATAAGGAGATCGCGTTCCAAAACGCAGTTCATTGAATTCAGATGCCGTCATTTGGCAATGCGCGGATTTCAGATCAGCAACGCCGATGCACACGCCAATGAGGAAACAAAGCCACAGCGTCTTCCCCGTTCCGTTTTCCCGCAAAACGCAGCTAGAAACACATCGTTTGGCTGGCGATTTTCCCCACGTAAAGATTTGCCTTGGAACGGCCAACGGTTCTACGATTCGACTAGACTTCGATTTAACCATCAATAAGTCCACCTTATGCCGAATTCGACATCGTTTGCCAAACTGGTCAAACCGAATCGCAAGAACGGTTCGTAGTTGGTACCCAACTTGGATTTATTAGCCTCATTCGGTTTGTTGACCGAGGCTGATAAACGAAGCGAAAAAGGTTCAGACCGGGCGCCGGCGGCAACGTTATCATCAAGTTGAATGCGTCCCGAGGAAGCTCCCGAGAACGAACCGCTTACTGTGACAAAGGGGTTAATACCGTAGCCAACACCAACCTGATAAAACAATGTGTTGCCTACATCGATGTAGTTACCTGATTCAATTCGAGTTCCAAACGTATGCGTGTATCCAGCACTACCGAATAAAATCAGGGGATCAATTGACTCGGTGATGTTACCGCCCGCAGTGAGCGTCCAGTAGCCAGCACCCAAGGAGGCCTCGCGATCTTGCTGCGACAAAGAGATTTCACCACCGCCCGTTGGTACACTCGCCTGCAAGAAGCCGAGAATTCGAACTTTCGCCTTCTCCGGTGCCCACATCACTCGAGTCAAACCGATACCCAAATCACCAATCCCAAAAAGATCAGAATCGGAATGCGAATTGCCCGCGGTCAAAGATTGAGCCGACCAACCGATGGGCAGAGTCAGGAATCCCTGTAGATTTTCTTGCAATCCGATTCGCATCTCGAGGGGTGTCGAAACCAACTGCCTTTTTTGGTTCGCATTGACCACCTGTACCGTATTGGTCCCTTCCTGCAGCAAACCAGCCAGCGCATAGGTGTTGTTATCCACCGAGTACCTGAGGCCGTATTCGAATTGATACTGCCCAGGCTCAAGTAAGATCGATCGCTTCTTTAAAAACGCCGGGGTACGCTGCGGTGGGGGAACGCCTAACTCCTGAGCTTCACCATCTTCACTATCAGAACCGGTTGTAGGCTGCTGATTCTGAACCTGTAAAATATTTGACTGCGATCCAGTTTCAGGTCGATCAATCAAAGATGCACGGCTTGACACAGCTCTGGCAGCCACAGCCCTTTCTGTCTGACGTGAATCGCCGCTTAAAAGACGTTGACTTTTACCTTCATTAGCGTTCACGCTAAAATTTGTCGGCTGATCGAGTGTTGAAAATCCGTCTATCTTTGCTTTCACTTCATTAGTACCAACTCGACTCCAGCCATCCGCATCGCTTTCACTGACATCAGACTTTGGTGAATCAATCGAAGGTTCCTCTATCTGGTGCGGTGACGCGAGGAGTTGGTATTCCGGTGCTTTCCCCACGCTCGCCGTTTCAGACGTTGAAAATTGCATCGGGAATTCAAACGGGCCTGCTGACAAGACAGCAGAGGACGTCGCTGGCAGATCACCGGGAGTAACAGCATACGATCGATCCAATGATTGCTTGTCTACAATCGAATCACCTTGATCCGAAGCATTGGGATTCTCCTCGGGATACGAACGAGCCTTCGAGGCGAAAGCAACCTGTGCCGGGTAATCCAGATCGGATGCTGAGCGGTCCACAAAGCCCTGGTCAGAAATGATTAGCAGCGTAAGCGAGGCGATTGCAACCAAGCAGACGATATAGATGAGTGCTCGGTTCTGCATGGTATTGGACAATCAATGATAAACGTTCCCACCTAACATCAGTGAGAACAAAACTGCTTGAGCTGCACACACAATGATTTTCGTCAGTTAACGATCAATTCGGTGTCCTGATCTAATCCTGTGTTCCTCTTTTCAAAGTGAATTTTAGGAAGCTAAGGATTTCAGCTTCAACGTATTCGCGACGATCGAATCAAAGATGGACGCGACCGCTCTCTCATCTTCAGTTGCTCCAACCTGCCTTCTCTCACCCTGCGGATTCACAATATGAGAGATGGATAAACCTTGGCTTTTCAAATCCGCCGCTTCATCGGACTCGACATTACCCATCGGTGACGCTGCATCAACCTTCCGGCTCCCTGCATCAACATTCAGACACTTTTCGCCACCGGTTTCATGGGTGACATCGGAAGGATCTGCGAAAGAGTCAGGTTTCTCGGCAACGAAAATTTCACCATAAGTTTCAACCGTTAGATTAGCTAAATCCTCGGCGATCAAATCACGAATTTCGTCATCTTGAATAGCCCCTTCAGTTGGGGTCTCATCTGATTCTCGAACTTGACCGGGCGTTACGAGATGCCGCATCACGGCCTCTTCGACACTGGTGAATCGACTCGGTAGATGATCTTCGACTTCCGCAGATCGCTCTTGCATTTCCTCTTTGTGAACAACACTGGAATCATCTACTCCATCACAACCACTCGGTTCAACAACGTCCTGCTTGGAGGACGGCGGCGCTGACATAGTCGGATGTTGGTGGGTCGTTGCAAATAGACCAGAAGTATTGAAACTAACTTGAAGTCCACTGACGCCCGAGTGTGGAACCGCGACGGGGATGCCGATCTGCATCGTAGGCAAGTAACTAACCGGCCATGGGAAAGACATACCCACCATCTGAGAATTCACATCAGGGTCTGCAGGATTTTTTGCTGTTTGTGACTCGGTTGCCTTCGTCTGTGAAGCCGCAGTGTTCGAAGAATTGCCCGTCGGCGGATGTGGGTATCCCCGTGAATATGGCGGATAGAAATGTGGGGAAGTTGCAGGATAATGTCCCAACGAGACTTGTGGATCCGGATGTCCCCCGTTGGAGAGACGAATCATGCTTCCCAGTAGAACAAAAATAAGCGTCACG